>JAAUQQ010000275.1 GCA_012032745.1 Synechococcales cyanobacterium RM1_1_8 | reverse complement strand
CCGATCGCCTCTTGGTGGAAGCCCAGGCCAGCATTAACACCGCCGTGAGCGATCGCCTCGCCGCCCAGGCCAACCTGGATGATGCAGAAGCAGGCCCCCGCAGCGATGAACTCGAAGCCGAGCAGGCCAAGGTCAGCGCCCAGGAAGCAGCCGTCAAGGCCCAGGCCGCAGCGGTCCAAGCCGAAGAAGCAGCGGTGGCCCAGGCCCTGCTTGCCCTCCAGCGCACCCGCATCATTGCCACCGCCCCCGGCATTGTCAACGACAAGTTGGTCAATGTGGGGGACTACGTGCGCAGCGCCGATCCGGTGCTGGAGCTGATTGACAATTCCGCGATCGATATTTTACTGGAGCTGCCCGAGGCCCGTGCCGCCCAGATTGAGCCGGGGCAGCCGGTGGTTCTCCGGTCCCGTGCCCTGCCCGGCTGGGAGGCGCGGACGGCGATCGATAGCCTCACCCCCATTGCTTCGGCCACCTCCCGCAGCCGCGCCGCCCGAATTCGCCTCACCGATCCACCGCCGGGACTGCTGCCGGGCACGGCCCTGGTGGCCGCCCTAGAAATCAGCGGCAGCAGCAGCGGCTACCAGGTTTCCCGCGATGTCTTGACCCGCCGCGATGGCCAATGGCTGGTCTATGGGATCCAAGCCGGGGGGCCGGAGCAACCCAGCCTAGCCCAGGAGATTCCGGTCAACCTGGTCAGCGACAATGGGGAAACGGTGATTATCGACAGCCCGGAGCTGAGCCCCAATTTTGAGATTGTGCTCAAGGGGGGCGATGCGCTCCAGGATCAAGCCCCGGTGATGGTGGTGGAAGGCCCCAGTGCCCAACCCCGTCCTGGCACGGCCAGTGATGGAGAAGCCCAGGGTGGAGAAGGAGCCCAGGGTGGAGGAGCCGATGGAGGAGCCCAAGATGGAGAAGAAGCCCAGGATGGAGCCAGCCTGCTGCCAGGCTTGAGCGTAGCCCTCCCCTGGTCCATTGCCGCACAGGAGGCATAACCCATGAGCATGATCGAACGCATCGTTCGCTGGCGGCATGGCACCTTCGTGGCCTTTGCCCTGATTGCCCTGTTTGGCACGTTGGCACTGTTCAATTTACCGCTGGAATTGCAGCCGGGGGCGATCGCCCCGAAATCAGCATCAATACCCTCTACCTAGGGGCTGGTCCATCGGAAGTGGAGGATTTGATCACCCGTCCGATCGAAGAAGTGATGGAAAGCGTCGAAGGCGTCCGGGAAATCACCAGCACCTCTGCGCCGGGCGGCAGCTCGATCAACTTGGAATTTGAATGGGGCACCGACCCCGATGAGCGCCTGCTGGATGTGATCAACAAGCTTCAGCGGGTGCGTAACCTGCCCGCCGAAGCCAGCGACCCCGATGTCTCTGTTGCCAGCACCAGCAGCCAACCGATGATCTGGCTGGTGATGGTGCCCCAGGAGGGCCGCATTGCCAATGCCAATGAATATCGCGACCTGGTCAACGACATCCTGGAGCCCGAACTGCGCCGGGTCCGGGGCGTCAGCAGCTTTATTATTGCTGGGGGCCAGGAGCGGGAGGTGGAGGTGCGCATCGATTCTCAGGCCCTGGCCGATCGCGAAGTCACCATCAACCAAGTCACCAATGCCATCCGCCAAACCAACCGGGACATTCGCGGCGGTCCCCTGGTGGTGGGGCGGCGAGAATATCGCGTCAGCACCGTCAGCCGCGCCGATCAAATTTCCGACTTAGAAAACATCGTCCTGCGGCGCAATCAGCTCGGCACGGTCTTTTTGCGGGATGTCGCCCAGATCAGCCTCGGGCGCAAGGTCAAGGACAGCGTGCTGCTGTTCAATAGCCAGGAATCCGTGGCGATCGGCATCATCCGCCAGGTGGGAGCCAATGTGCCCGAAGTCTCCCAGGGGGTGCGGGACACCGTGGCGCGGGTCAGCCAGACCTTCAATGCCTTGGATGCCGGGGTCGATTTTGTCACCGCCTACGATGAAAGTGACTACATCGATCAGTCCGTGGCCCTGATGCGCGGCAACCTGCTGACCGGAGCCCTGCTGGCCGTGGTGGTGCTGCTGCTGTTTTTGGGCTCGCCCCGCTCCGTGGCGGTGATTGCTCTGACCATTCCCACGGCCATGGTCAGCGTCTTTTTGGTGATGACGGCCCTGGGGCGATCGCTCAACATCATCAGCCTGGCCGGTCTGGGGTTTGCCGTCGGCATGATCGTGGACAACGCCATTGTGGTCCTGGAAAACGTCTTTTCCCATCTGCAACAGGGCAAGCGACCGATCCAGGCGGCGATCGATGGCACCAGCGAAGTCGCCACCGCCATGCTGGGTTCCACCATGACCACAGTGGCGGTGTTTGCCCCGATTGTCCTGGTCCAGGGCGAAGCGGGTCAGTTGTTTGCCGATGTGGCCATCACCCTAGCCTCAGCGGTGCTGTTTTCCCTGTTCGCCGCCCTGACCCTGGTACCGATGCTCTGCGGCCTGTTTCTCAACCAGCGCGAGGTGCAGCTCTTGGAGCAGGGAGCCAGCGCTGGGCGCAATGGCTTTGAGCGGGCGATCGCCCGTGCTTCGACGGTATTCCAAGCTATCCAAGGGCGCTTGGAGCAATTTCTCCTCCATACGGCGAGCTGGTCGATTGGCGTGGGCAAGATGGGGCGGCGTCTGCTGGTCTTGGCCATTCCCATTGCCCTGTTGGTGGTGGGCATTGTGCTGTTGCCCCCGGCGGACTATTTGCCCCAGGGCAATCGCAACTTGATTCTCTGGTTGGCCCAGACCCTGCCGGGGACGAGCGTGGAAGAGGCGATCGCCCTCTCCGAAGCCCCCCGCGCCTATGTGCAATCCCTCGAAGAGGTCCAGGGCGTCTTCTTTGTCAATTCCTCCCAGTTCAAAGCCATGGGCGTGTTCCTCAAACCGGAATATGCCAACGGTAAAGGTCTAGAGCAGACCGTGGGTAAGCTGATTCCCGCCAGCTTCGGCTTCCCCGGCTACCGCTTCATGTTCCCCATCCGCATCTCGATTTTCCAAGATCCTGGCAAGGAATTTGAAGTGCGCATGACCGGCCCGGACCTCAAGGCCCTGGCCGAGCTGGAGCAGAAAATCACCCCCCAACTCCAAGCCCTGGGCGGCGTGGTCAATGTGCGCTCCGACTATGTGGCCGGAGCCCCCCAGCTAGAAGTGCGGCCCACCCAGGCACGCCTCTCGGAGCTGGGCCTCTCCACCCTCGATGCGGGAGCCCTGGTGGAAGCGGCCCTGGGCGGCAGCCTGGCTTCAGACTTTGTTGAAGGCACCGAGGAGCTAGATGTCACCGTCAAGCTCAAGGGCAGCCAAGTGGAGACCCCCAACGACCTGCGCCAGTTGCCCCTCTACAGTCCCAGCGGCGCGAGGGTTCAGCTAGGCGACGTGGCCAGCATCGAAGAGACCACCGGCCCCGACGTGATCAACCGCGTCAACCTGGAGCGGGCCATCACCCTGACCGTGAGCCTCGCCCCCGATGCCCCCCTCAGCACCCTGGTAGAACAGGCCCAAACCCAGGTTTTGGATCCCCTCCAGGCCCAACTGCCGCCGGGAGAGCGCCTAGAGCTGTCCGGCTCCGCCGATAAGCTGAGCGAAACCCTGGGGCAGCTCGGAGAGACCTTTGTGTTTTCCCTGCTGATCATCTATCTGTTGCTGGTGGCGCTCTACCGCTCCTTTCTCTATCCAGTTGTGATCATGATGACCGTGCCCATTGGCCTGACGGGGGCGGTGTTGAGCATTGTGCTCGCCAATCTGATTCCGGGGGTTTCCGCTCCCCTGGATATGATCACCGGCCTGGGCTTTGTGATCCTGGTGGGGGTGGTGGTGAACAATGCCATTTTGTTGGTGGATCGGGCCTTGCAGCTCCAGCAAGATGAGGGCATGGACTACCACCATTCGCTGTTTGAGGCGACCCGCGATCGCCTCCGTCCCATCTTCATGTCAGCGGGCACCAGCGTCCTGGGCATGTTGCCCTTGGCAGTGATCCCCGGCGAAGGAGCTGAGCTGTACCAAGGGTTAGGCATTGCCCTGACCGGCGGCCTGGCCTTTTCGACGCTGCTGACGCCCACGGTTGTACCGGCCCTGATGGGCCTGCTCTATGACCTGCGGGGCAAGCACCTGGTGGCCCTGAGTGGCGATGACGTTGTGCAGCCGGAAAAGGTCAAAGTCTGATTTCCCCCGCTCGGTGCGGCTGGGCTCATGCAGCTACGCCAGACCATAGGGCCGCCGCACCGGGGCAGGAGCTCCAGTGCGGCGGCGGCTAGTGAAATCGGGATGGCGGGATTCGAACCCACGGCCCCTTCGTCCCGAACGAAGTGCGCTACCAAGCTGCGCTACATCCCGTAATCGCTCTGCAATTATAGGACAATCTTGGACCTCCAGCCCAGAAAAATGAGCTTGAGCATGGCATTAGGGGAATCAAAACCTCAGCCTTAGCATAGAGACAATCTCTCTGGATTCTTCTCCTAGGTTGGGTTCGCATCGGCATGGCCGAGGTCGCGGCCCTGGGCAATGACGTCACGCAGGCGGGATTTGAGCACTTTAATTTCAGGGAAGCCGCCATCGTCAGCGCGAGACCAGATGCGTTGGTCATTGGCCCAGACTTCAAAGATACCGCTGTTGCCGGGCTGGAGGGTAAGTTCATCGAGTTCTTGCTCGAAGGTGGAGAGCAATTCCTGGGCCATCCAGGCAGAGCGCAGGAGCCACTTGCAGCCCGTGCAGTAGCGAATGGTGACTTTATTCATGCTTCAGCACTGTGAGCCTCTACAGTTCATCTGGGTCAACACCTAGCTCGCGCAATTTTTTAGCTAGCAAAGCAGCACGCGCTTGTGCCTCGTCACGTTGCTGTTGTGCCTCGTCACGTTGCTGTTGTGCCTCGTCACGTTGCTGCGCAAGCTGTACAGGCGTTAAAAATGGCGTTCCCTGGGGATTGTAAACAACAAGGCCATCGTCGCCGACTTCAAAGCGGATGCCTAGGCGAGGACTGACCCAACCTTGCATATCGGCAATTTCAGCCGCATCGTTTTGGGGCATGTTTGGACCACGCCATTGCCAGCCGCTGAGTTCGTAACTGTCTGGGTCGTAGAGGTAGTATTCTTCGACGCCGTAGTTCTGGTAGAACAGGGCTTTGCGGGTCATTTCGCCAGGGCGGTTGCCGGGGGAAAGGATTTCGAAGACGACTTGGGGAGCGATGTTGTCTTCTTCCCATTGGCGGTAGGAGCCTCTGTCGCCTTTGGGCCTGCCGAAGACGACCATGGCGTCGGGGGCTTGGCGCAGTTTGTTGTTGCCTTCGACGGGATACCAAAGCAGGTCGCCTGCGATGAAGACGTTGGGGTCTTGGGCGAAGAGGATTTCTAGGTTCTCTTTGAGGGTGACGATCCAGCGAAATTGCTTGGTGTTGTCGGCCATGGGCTGCCCATCGCTGTCGGGATAGAGAATTTCTGGGTTGGTGCGGACGGGAGGTTGGGCGACCATAGCTTTCCCTGGGCGGTGGCTCTGCTGTTCTGGTGAGCAGGCAATGAATCTGACCTAATCATAGCGACAATGCCGCTGTTGTCGGGACTGAAGGTAAGTTCGTCGAGCTCTTGCTCGAAGGTGGAGAGTAATTCCTGGGCCATCCAGGCGGAGCGCAGGAGTCACTTGCAGCCCGTGCAATAGCGAATGGTGACTTTGCTCATAGTGGAATTGAGCAAGGAAGGTGGCGAGGAGTAGAAGGAGCCTGGGTTTCCAGTCGCTGAGATTCGGGCGATAATGAAGGCATCAATTTTCCAGTACACCAGCCGCTTGGAGATGGCCTGTCGTGGTGCTTGCGCTAGATGAGCTACCGATCGAAATTCCCCAGGACGACATCGCTGCACTCTGTCAGCGGAATCACATTCGAGAGCTGGCCCTATTTGGCTCTGTTTTGCGGAGTGACTTTCGGCCTGAGAGCGATGTGGATATTCTGGTGGAATTTGAGCCAGGGCATACGCCTGGCTTTGCGTTTATTGATATTCAGGATGCCTTGACAGCATTGCTGAAGCGAACGGTAGATTTGAATACGCTGAAGGATCTCAGCCGCTATTTTCGAGAAGAGGTGCGCGAGGAAGCAAGGACGATCTATGTCCAGGAGTGAGGACAGCGTTCGTCTACGCCACATGCTGGATGCCACGCGAAAGATCTTGGCGTTTACGAAGGGAAAGACGCGGGAGGATTTGGACAAGGACGAAGTTTTAGCGTTTGCGGTTGTGCGTTTGATTGAAATTTTGGGTGAGGCTGCGAAGAATGTCTCGCCTGAGTTGAGGGCGCAAACATTGGAGATTCCCTGGCGGCAGATTATGGGGACGCGCGATCGCCTGGCTCATGCCTATTTCGATGTGAACCTGGATATTTTATTTGGGAAATTGTAGTGACAGGTCTCCCTCTGATTGTTAGACCTTTGGAGCAACTTATTCAGAAATCCTGAAAGCATCACTGGAGGGTCGTTTCGCCGGGGCGGTTGCCGGGAGAGAGGATTTCGAAGACGACTTGTTTTTTTGGGGGGGGACGATGTTGTCTTCTTCCCATGGGTGGTAGGAGCCTCTGTCGCCTTTGGGCCGTCCGAAGACGACCATGGCATCGGGAGCCTGGCGCAGTTTGTTGTTGCCTTCGATAGGATGCCAGAGGAGGTCGCCTGCGATGAAGACGTTGGGGTCTTGGGCGAAGAGAATTTCTAGGTTCTCTTTGATGGTGATCATCCAGCGAAATTGCTTGGTGTTGTCAGCTAGGGGAGGACAATCTACACAAGGGCAGAGAAATTCTGGGTTGGAGAGATCAGGAAGGTTGAGCAACCATGAACTTTCCCGAGGCGATGGATGAATACTGTTGGCAAGAACAACACTCGGAAGTTGCTCAGGGCTTAGCCGAGCGAAGCTCTGTCAGTAAGGAATCGCAACTCAATCTTTATTCTCTCGTTAGCGGATTAGGTTTCCAAGTTCAACA
>JAAUQQ010000274.1 GCA_012032745.1 Synechococcales cyanobacterium RM1_1_8 | reverse complement strand
ACTTCCGAGGGCGATCGCCCTGGGGAATATCCACGAATCTCCCCTTTCCCTCTACTGCCACATTCCCTTTTGTGCCACGCCCTGCTACTTTGCGGCTGCGAACACGGTGATTACCCAGCGCAAGTCCCTGGCAGAGCCCTACTTGGCGGCCCTGCTCCAACAGATCGAGCAGACCGACGACTGGGTGAAGGGCGATCGCCCGGTGCGGCAAGTCATCATGGAATTGATGTGCCAGGCTATGACAGCCCCGGCCAATCTGCCATCGGCGTCGTGGACTGCACCACCTGCATTCCCGCCGCCGCAAACCTTGCGTAGGCCCCATCCCCCTGTTCCGTAAAATCCACTACCCCAGGCACCACTACCGACGAGGTGCAATCCTCCAGCAAATACACTTTCCGCGCCAGCAGCGGATCCCGAGCCTGAATCTCCATCAGCAAATCCTCCACCGTCCAGGCGACGCAGTGGCTCTTCGCTTGGCCCGCCACCACCACCCCATCAAAGCCCAGCAAGTGGTCAATCAAGGCTGAATTCTTGCCAGCAATGGGACGGCCATCCGCCCCATCCATCACCTCAGGCCGCAGCACAGAATAGTTCTCCGTCAACGGATTGCCCCCCTTCAGCTCAAACCGCGTCTGGCTCTGCCGCGCGCGATTGTGAAAGAAACAGGCTTCCTCAAAGGCAGACACCAGCGCATGGCCAATGCCCCCCAGCATGGAATGGTAAGGCCAAATCGTCAGGGGATACTTGCCATCTTCGCTGAGGCGATGGACATAGTGCAGCGCAAATTCTTGCAGGCGATCGGCATCGCTGCCAATGCCCAGGGCGATGGCTGGATTCACCCGCCACTTGCCCTGGACTACCTCATCCAAACCAATCATCGTCATGGGAGCCGGATGATTGCCCTCCCCATCTAGCCAAAAGGCAGGGTGAAAAATCTGCGCTGCGGTGTGGGTGTCCAGCGTCGGTGCGATTTCCGTAATACTGCTCAAGTTGCGGTAAATGAACTCACAGAGGCGGCGGCTATCATCCACGGCTCCGGTGCCGCTGCGCCCGCCGACGAATAGCTCAAAGCCAGGAATGCAGAAGGTGTTTTGCACATCGATCGCCAACAAACAAACCCGCTTCCCATCCCCCGCCGCCTCAGAAATACCATGCTGCTGCGCCCAGGCCTTAGCCCGCTCCGCCCGCTCCAAATAGGGAATCCGAAACACCTCACCACAGCGTGTGGCATCAAAGAAGTCAGGAATCATCAGTTCAGTTGCCATAGCAATTACCAGAAATTAGCAATAATTTGAATGGCACGTAGGAGCACAGCGCCTTGCGCCCGGCCAAGCCCCTACGAATGCGACGTAGACTGGGGTAGCCCAGTTGATCTGGTTTTAGACCCTGGCAGAGACATAGCGATCGCGAAACTCCACCACCACTCCGCTCAACTCCCCATCCAGCCGCGCCAGGGTTTCCTGGGCACCTTTGATGCCCTCGGCATGGTTGTGGGTCACCGCCGCAGATTTTTCTGCCTCGGCCATGACCTCCTCCCAACTGTTGCAGACCCAACCGACTGGGCTAACCCGCATGGCGGAGCCATTGCCCCAACTGTTGTAGGGGCGGGAGCTGGGAGAGCTGGCCCAGCCATTGAACCGGGCACCGTAGCCACCGCAGGGGCTGGGATAGCGGCGGGCGTAGCGCTTGTAGGCATCGCTGTAGGCTTGGCTAGTACTGTTGCCCCTGAGCATCACCTCCGCTGTGGCAACGCTGAGGATGCTGTCATCGGTAAAGCTGCTGGCGGAGGTGAACAGCTCGAAGTCTTTGGTTTTGTGGTTGTTGAACTCGTAAACCGAGCCGATGGTGTCGCCCGCGATCGCGCCTAGCATGGATTTTTCCTCGGGTGCCTTGCTGAAACCAGCTTGGTGTATTTCTTACACTCCAGGTTAGTGTCAAAAAAACACAGTGTCAAGCTAGAATGGCAAGCAAGCCTTTAAAGCCTACTGCGGGCATGTCCGCGCCAGATCAGCTTTCGCCCACAGACTTTGCCATGGCCTTCACCTATCAATACGCCCGTGCTGCCCTCACCGTGGACTGTGTCGTCTTCGGTCTCGATGGCGGCGACCTCAAAATTCTGCTGATCCAGCGCAAGCTCGACCCCTTCCGGGGGCAATGGGCTTTGCCCGGCGGTTTTGTGGAACTGGATGAAACCCTGGAGGAAGCTGCCCGCCGCGAATTAGAAGAGGAAACCGGCGTCAAGGATCTCTTCCTGGAACAGCTCTATAGCTTTAGCGACCTGGACCGCGATCCCCGCGAGCGCGTGATCAGCGTGGCCTACTATGCCCTGGTGAACCTGGATGAGCATCCTGCGATCGCCGCCAGCGATGCAGCCCAGGTGAGTTGGTTTTCAGCCTTCGAGCTGCCCCCCCTGGCCTTTGACCATGGTGAGATTTTTGCCATGGCGCTGGGACGTTTGCAGGGCAAGCTGCGCTATGAACCTGTGGGTTTTGAGCTATTGCCCCAGAAGTTCACCCTCGCTCAACTCCAGCAGCTCTATGAAACGGTGCTGAACCAAGCCTTGGATAAGCGCAATTTCCGTAGGAAAATTCTCAAAATGGGCCTGTTAATTGAAACCGGTGAGCGACAGAGAAATGTCTCCCATCGGGCCGCCCAGCTCTATCGGTTTGATCAAGCCAAGTATGAGGCGCTGAAGCAAACGGGGTTTGTGTTTGAGCTATAGTCGTTTGTGGGAGAGGGGTTGGGGTGAGGGCGGTTCAAGTTTTTTCAGTCAATCGGGGCAACGGGTTTCGCGATGGGTAAGAAAAACACTTTTCTTCTCGAAGAAGCTCAAAAACCATGTCGCTGCAATCTGGAATTTCATTCATGGGTACAATCGCCACGGGGTTGTGTTTTTGGGAATCTTTCTGTGCCTAGCATCCCATTGCTTGGGGTCAGGACTCGGACAGGCGCTTGACGGCTCGCCCACCCAGGAGCTGGTGGGCTTCGGCTAGCAGGGCTGGAATCCGCGCGGCGAAGGGGCTTTCCCGCAGGGCTTCCTCCAGGTCGAGTTTTTCTACGCCCTTGGCCTGGGAGCCTGCAAACCAATGGCCTCCGTTTTCGAGTAGGTTGTATCGCGCGGTGCCGTAGTCCACCATGTCGTAAGCCTGGACCAGATTGTAGAGCCAGAGGATGACGTGGATGTTGACATTGCCGGGCACCTGGGATTGATCGGGGATGCCCCGGTGCCAGTTGTGATACCAATCTTCACCCAGGGCCGCGATCGCCGCTTCCTCCAGCCGAGCCAAGATCGGCGGCAACAGCGCCTCCGCCTCGGCCAGCAGGGGCAAGACCTTCAGATGCTCGTCGAAATCACTGGGGCGCGCTGCCCCCAGGCTGAGGGTGTGGACCTGGGGGTGGCTGAGGCAAAACAGATCATTGAAGACCATCGGGCTCAGGGGCGCACAGAGCTGTTGCAGCTTCGGGGTTGGGTTGTAGAGGTGGCCGCCTTTGTCCGAGGGGCTGATGATAAAAACGCCCATGTCTTGCGCCTGGGCCGCTGCGATCGCGGGCCAGTTGAATTGATTGATGTAGTACCAATGGAGATTGACATAGTCGAATCGACCGGAGGCGATCGCCCGCACAATCACCTCCGTTGGCCCATGGGTGGAAAAGCCAACATGGCGCACCAGCCCCTGGCGCTTGAGCTCCTCAGCGGCCTCCAGGCAGCCCTCCAGACACCAGCACCAGGTTTCATCGTGGTTGATGCCATGGATCGAGAACAGATCGACATAGTCAAGTTGCAGCAGCGACAGCGACTTTTCAAATTGTTCGATGAAGTCCTTGGGGTTGGGCTTGGGCGAAACCTTGGTTTGGACGATGAGGCGATCGCGGGGCAGTTGTGGCAGCACCTGACCGAGCTGAAGTTCCGAAGAGCCATAGCCCCGCGCAGTTTCCACATGGTTAATACCCAGCTCAAAGGCCCGAAAAATCGTCGCCTCTAGGTTGCGCTGGCCCGCCGCTGGAATCGTTTGCGGATCGACATCCTGCCAGGAATGTTGGTAGCGCATTCCCCCACAGGAAAACACGGGCATTTGCAGCTCAGTCCGGCCAAAGCGGCGGTATTGCATGGTTTGATCGCGAAAGGGTCTAGGGCGAAAGGGTCTAGGGCGAAAGGGTCTAGGGCGAAAGGGTCCAGGACAAGAAGTTTTAGGGCAAAACGGCTACCAGCTCTAATTGTAAAGATCGCTGTGTAAAGCGCAATGTCTGGAGCACAACGGCGCAATGTTTGAATCGCCACACCCAATACCGCTAGGCCGCTTTACGAAACCAGCCCAAATATTCCTTACCCTGGCGAGCGGCCACCGAATCTGGGGCTAGCCCAAAGCTAAGCCGCTCAAACGGCCCCTCAGCCTGGCCAGAAAACCGCCGCTGCAACACCTCTGGATCGCTGCCAAAGGGCGGGCCATTGGTTTTGGCATCGCAGCGAAACAGGCCAATGAACTGGCCCCCCGGCTTGAGAATGCCATGGACCGATCTCACATAATCATCCCGCCGAGCCGGATCAATGGCGCAGTAGCAGGTATGTTCCACGACATAGTCAAACTGCTGGGGAAATTCCTCGCCGAGCAAAAACACATCTCGCTGGAGGAACGTGGCGGGGAGATCGGCCTGGACAGCGGCTTGGTGGGCGGCGGCGATCGCCGCCGCCACAAAATCAAACCCCACCACCTCAAACCCCCGCTGGGCAAACAACAGCGCATCATTGCCCAGGCCGCTGCCCACCACCGCCGTCTTGCCGGGACGCAGTTCGGGGTGCCGGTCAAGGAAGCCTTTTAGGGGCGGGGCGGCCTGGCCCAAATCCCAGGGCGGGCGATAGTTCCCTTGGTATTTTTCGGCCCAGAAGCTTGGGTCGGATGGGCCGATCGGCAGTGGCGCTGTCATGGGGTTGATTCCTGAGCTCTAAGTCTGGGGGTTAATTCTGAGAGGTCAATTCTGAGAGGTCAATTCTGGGGGGTCAATCAAAACCGCAGTTTGCCACTGGCGCAGCGAGTTGACCAGGAAAAACTGGGGCACTTGCCGCAACATGTCCACCGTAATCGCCCGTTCCCGCAGCTTGCCCTGGTCCAAGAGCCAAGCGCGGAACGTTCCCCCCAGCAGGCCAGCACTGATTGGCGGCGTGATCAGTTCGCCCCGCCAGTCCAGGATGACATTGGCGATGCAGCCTTCGGTGATGGTTTGGCGATCGCGCCACAAAATCACCTCATCCACCCCCGGACGAGCCGCCTGGGCTTGCTCATAGACCTGGCGCTGGGTCGTCTTGTGGTAGAGAAAGGGATTGTTTGGATCAATCGGCTGGGCAGCCAGACAGGCCCGCAACGGCTGGGTTTGGACCAGGGGCTGCCAGGGACTGGCCTCGATGCGGCATCCGCCCTGGGCATCGACCAGCAGGCGAACTTTCCAGGCCGTCGGCGGAGCCTGCGGCGAGTCCATCTGCGAGTCTATCTGCGAGCCCATCGGCAGGTCCAGCGGCGGAGAGACAACTGGCTGGGACAGCCGCTGCAACGCCAGCGCGGCCAAAACCTGGCGCACTTGCCCCAGATCCAACCCATAGCCAAAATACTCCGCTGAATCCCTGAGGCGCTGGAGGTGATATTCCAGCAAAAAATAGCCCTGCTCAGGCTGCCACAGCATCGTCTCCAACAGCTCGAACGCTCGCGGCTCCCGCGTCAAAATCGCCGTCTTCAAGCAACATTCTGCATACTCCGCCGCCGCATCGGAATCCCAAACAATACCGCTGCCCACGCCATATTCCGCCGTTCCTCGGCGCTTGTCGATCAGCACGGTGCGAATGGCGACATTGAACTGGGCTTGAGCCGGAGCGGAGCGCTGGGGACAGGCCGGAGCCCAATGACCGATCGCCCCACAGTAGATCTGCCTCGGCGAACATTCCAGCTCGCGAATAATCTCCATCGTCCGCGCCTTGGGAGCCCCAGTGATCGAAGCACAGGGAAACAGCGCCGCCATGGCCGCCGCCAGGCCCGCCTCGCTCTGGGCCTGCACCGTCGAGGTCATTTGCCAGAGGGTCGGATAGCGTTCCGCCTCGAATAGGCGGGGCACGCACACCGTCCCGGTCTTGGCAATGCGGCCCAGGTCATTGCGCAACATGTCCACGATCATCACATTTTCCGCTTGGTTCTTAGCGCAGGCTTGGAGGCGGGCCGCCTGGGCGCGATCGCCTCCAAGCCACCAGCCCCGCTCCATCGTCCCCTTCATCGGCTTGGCGGTGAAGGTCTCCCCCTGTTGCCGAAAGAATAGCTCGGGGGAAGCGGAGCAAAGGGCAAAGGCTTCTGTCTCGATGAAGGCGGAATAATTGCCCGGTTGGTGCTGCATCAGGGCGAGGAACAGTCCCCAGGGATCGCCCTGGAAGCTGGCTCCCAGGCGGAAGGTGTAGTTGACTTGAAAACTGTCGCCGCTGGCGATGTACTGCTGGATGGTGGCGATCGCCGCTTCAAATTCAGCCTGGGTAACGCTGGGCTGCCAATCGCTGAGTTGATAGGCAGCCTGGTCGGTTGGCAATGCATCTAAAACCGCGACATTTTCCCCAGCATAGATGCCAAACCACAGCAGTGGGAAGCCAGCTTCTCCGGAAGGCTGCACTGTCAGGGCCGAATCAAAGGCGGGGGAGGCTTCGTAGCTGAGGAAACCGGCGGCGTAAAACCCTTGGGCCACGTAGGCTTCCACCTGGGCCAGGGCGGCGGTCACCTCCCCTGGTTGTGTCGCAATTACGATCTCCACTGGCTGGTGGAAGCTTAGCCAGTGGCCCGCTTCTGGCTGGTGCAAAACAACGATGGGCGGCATTCAGACCTGGAGCAAGACGAGTCCTTCCATTATTACCTCTGGCCATGCTCATTGCCATGGTCAGGGCGGTATGTGACAAGCTGAATTACGATGCTTTGGATGATCGATTGCTCCGAGTCGTCTGGGGCGTAAGTTTTGCCCCCCTCACCCCAACTCCTCTCCCACGAGGG
>JAAUQQ010000273.1 GCA_012032745.1 Synechococcales cyanobacterium RM1_1_8 | reverse complement strand
ATGATGCGGTCTGAGAGGGGATGGCGCGACTCGGTGCGCCAGTCAGGTTTTTGCCCTGGCTGGGGATAGGGGGCGAAGATGTAATCAAAACGATGGGCAAACAGGGAGAGGAACGTTGCGTTCCACTCCTGTACATAGGCAAACTGGGAGGTGAGCTGGGGAGAAGCGATCGCCATAGCTGTTCAGCGTTTCCTGAGCCATGAAAGGATGGGTATAGCTGTACCAGATGCGGTGATAACAGTTTTTTCGTTTGGTCTAGGCTGTATTCAAGGGTTGTAATCACCCTAGGGTCTATGGCGCGATTGAAACCCTGCTGTTGCGAAGCAAGGGGCCAGCTTTGGGTCAGGGGTTTAGTTGGGTTTGGGCAGGAGGGTCTAGAATTTTTGGGGCATTGCTCTAGAGCTGAATCGTAATCAGTTTGGGGTTCGGTTCCAGAATTGTTTGTAATTACCAGTGGCTTTGTCAGCTGAGAATTCTTGACCGGTCTGGGGTTTAGATATTCTTGTAATCACTGGGGGAGGAGCAACTGCCCGTAATCACTTTAGGTAGAAGGTCTAGATGTCGTTGTAATCAAGTGCGGTTCTTCTGCCTGTACCCTTGCGGCTACTGGGCTGTTCTTTGAGCGGCTGCTTGGGGCAGGGAACAAGACCCTGTTGTAATCAAGCGGGGTCATGCGATCTCGCCTTCCCTGGCGGAAACAACCTCTGGGAGAGGTTGTTAATCCATCGGCTCACCGCCATAGGGGACAGGGTTCTAGACAAAGTTGTAATCAGGGCTAGGATCTAGGGCTAACCGTAATCACTTTGGGGCGGGGCTTTAGAGCCTCTGCCCTAGCAAGCCAGCTTGTGATCACCTCCAACCCTGAGCTCAAGCAGCTTTGCTGCCAGATTGGCCTAGGTAATGATTACAAATAAAGGCAGGAGGACTAGGGGCAGTTGTAATCAGGGCTGGGCTCTAGCATTAACTGTAATCACGTTGGGTCGGGGCTCTAGAAGAGTTGTTGTCGAAGCTTCAAGCTGCGATCGCCCGCCTGGCCTGCCATATCTCAGTTGGAGCAGGGTTCTAGGAATTGCTGTAATCACGCCCCCGTTGTAATCAATGGGGCTAGGTTCTAGAAAAGTTGTAATCAAGCCCTATAGGCTACGTCCAGCTGTAATCGAAGAAGGACGCTGCGCGAGTTGTGGAGCAGGCTGGTTGGAGTTATGTTCCAGCCCCTACATGAAATCGAAAACTCGGCGCAATGTCGCTTCATTTTCATCGGAAATGGAGCGATCGCCCCGCTCCATCATTGAAATCATCCCTTGGCTGATCCCTGCGACGGCGGCGAGTTTGCGCTGACTCCAGCCCCGCTCCACTCGCAGTTCCCGAATTTGCTCTGGCGTGATTGCAGGCACCGCCTCGACTTGGTCCAGATTGGCTTGGGCCTGCTCGCTTTGGGCTGCTTCTAGGTGAGCCATGCCCCATTCGTTCGGCAATCGCACCCAGAGCTTAGCTTTAAGCAGATCCTCAAAAAAGCCCCTCGGACGCCGACCGTCGCTCCGTCCAAAACCAGAGGGTTGGATGTCTTCAGCATAGGTGGCCTCATCAAACTGAAGTTCCCAACCGCGCTCATGCAGCGCTAGGAGATCCTCATCCCAAGCATTGGCCATGCGCTTGCGCAGCTGATGGTCTTTGCGCGCCTGCTCGACCTTATCAGTTCCGTAGGCAACTTCCATCAATGTGCGCACTTGGAGCGGATGCTGTTGCGTTAACTGGGATTTGAAGAGCAGCCAAACCATCAGGCGCGCAGCCCCCGCCCGGTGCTGCCAAACACTCATGATGCTTTCGAGCAGCGCCTTGGGCAGGGTTCCTTTTTGGGCTGGAAGCCCCTGCTCCCGAGCAGTCTCTTCGTTGAGAAAGTATTTGGCCCAGAGCCCGGCTTTGATCACAAAGGTAATGCCCGACAGCTCCTTGTTGCCGAAGATGTCCTGCTGATAGTGGTAGCGGGTGCCCATCAAGTGCCATAGGCGGCCTTCTTCTAAGGTGAAACCTTTGCGACGCCCTTTGCTGGGCCAGGAGATCAAGGTCGTGATTTTGCAGGGCTGTTTGGCGATCTCTTCAATTAGCGCTAGCTTTTCCTGGCGGTTTTTGTCGGTGCGCCGTTGAAGGCCGAGGTAAGCTTCAAGTTGGCGATCATCAATGACGATTTCTTGCTCCCAGGGATTGTCCATTTGGGAGGCATGGGCGGCAAAAATGAGGTGCATACAGGCCGCGCGGATATCGAAGGTATCGATGACGGCCAGGGCTGCTGCACTCGCTAGGGCAGAGGGATGTTCTTCTTCAATGTTATCCGCTACCCAAAAGCAAATTGCACCCTCGCCATCTTTGACGTCGCGGGTGTAGGACAGCTTGCCGTCGGGGTCGGTCGTCCAGGGCAGTTGCTGCCGCTGGGTCAGAATATTGCTGGCTTCCCAAATGGGTAGCGAAGAGACCACCTGGGTCAGTGGCCCCTCTGTAAATAGCTCTGGGCTCGTTTTCAGCCGTTCGTTACTCGGGGGTGGGCTACTTGCCTTTTTTCCCCCAGCTTTGGCAGACCCTGGTGTTTTTGGAGCATTAGAAGCCATAGCAGAGCGCAGTGTGAGGTCTGAAAAGGCAGCTGTACGGAATAGTCCCAGGGTTTATTCTACAGTGATCGCACTAGGGATAGATCTTTACAGCCTGAGATGACTCTACCACTAGCGTTCTGAACAGAGGATTGGTATTGCGCTTTAGCCCTGAGCTAACCAGAAGCTGGATTCGTCACCTAAGCAGGCGACGAATCTAGCTGAGTGGATGAGACTGGGGGCTCGGGGGGCCAGGGATGACTAGGCTGCAATAGGCCAGCCTGGCGCTGGGGCGATCGCCCCTTCGTAGGTCTGGACAAACTCTCGCGCCACATTGGGAAGCTCACGAAATAGCTGCTCTAGTCCAATGCGAATCCGGGCAGCCACCTCTGGATAGCTGAGAATTTTCTCAATCACCTCCGGACCAAAGGCATCGCGGATGGGGTTAGAAATCTGCTCAGGCAAGGCAATAAAGCAAACCAACTGATAGGGCTCCAAAGTGCTCTTGGCCGCACAGAGGGCTGTGTAATGGATGGCGGCATTGCGCCAGGTTGCCTTGCGTCGCAAATCCCCGAATTGCTGACGAATGGCATCCTTGAAGGCTTTGTTTTGATAGCACAATCGTTCCCGCATGGGGGCAGGGAGTTCCCAGCCATAGGCAGCACCACAGTAGCTCCCGGTGCAGAGGCACAGGGTTTCGTAATCTTGGTATGCCTGATAGCGAAGCGCTTGGATATTCATGGTGCTTAGGTAAGCCAGTTACCAGGGGAACAGCTTTCGGGCTTGCTTAAACCCTTTATAGCTGCTTTCAACCAAAGCTGACGAGCCTTGGGCGTCATCTTTCATTATCTGATGAAATGCGGCAATATCGCCAACCATTAAAGCTTCCTTGGCCTCCTTGGGCAATTTTGCCCGTTGGCCAGTGGTTAACCCCAGTTCGTCATAGAGTTCCCGGTGGTCATCGCCCAAAATTTCAATATTTTGGAGATGGTTAATTTGGGCATGGGTGCGGTTATCAGCGCCCCTCTTTTTCAACTCTCCATGGAGTCGGTGGTAGGAGGTGAGCCGACTGGGTTCTCCCCGGTCGATCAGAATTTCTCCCTCGCCGCTGGGCTGGAGCAGATTTCCCTGCATTTCTTCTGCGGGGCGATCTTTCCAATAGCGCAAAAATCCCATAGCGTTTGATCCCCCTGATCAAGAGAGCTTTTACGACGATAAAAACGGCTCGTTTTTGCGGTGCTGATTTCTATGCGACAGATGGGCTCGCGCTAGACGGCGATCGCGCCGCCTAACGCAGAATAAGGCTTGTAGAGGCTGAGCTAAGAATTGATTGTCGCCATCTAGAGTATAGATGTACTGAGCTCTGCTCACAAGGGGGGACAGAGAATTTCTGAAGCCTGGCTGAACTGAGAATGAACAACCTCTCGGATGCTCTTCCGAATGTCTCTGCCCTGAAGATGGCGGCAACACCAACCATCTTCAGGGCTTCTGCAACTAAACGTTGCATTACCCAAAACGTTTTTGGGTAATGCAACGTCATAGCTTTGATTTTTCTTATGTAAGATTAGGCTGAATTTTTCTGTACATAAGAAAGTAATTGAAACATTATGCTGATCCGATTGCTTGCCTGCAGACCAGGCACCGTAACGTTGAATAGGCCATACTGTAGCCCCCAGCCGATAGGAGAACTTAGACAAGCAGGGTAACTGCTAGCCGAGCTCTTTTGGTTCAAGATTATTCTTATGTAAAAAACAGGGGATGATTTCTCACATAAGAATAATTAGAATGGGCAACCCCCTTATTCCTCACTTGTCAGAGCCAATGGCTTGTCCTGATTCTGGGGTTGCGGTATTTTACGCCTAAGAAATTCAAATTTCCTCAGCGTCTCATGATGGCCAGCGTTGGACGCTACTTGTGGTCGTTATGACTCATCTCCAAATCGCTTCAGTCCCGACCTCATCCTCCTCACTCTCAGACCTATGAGCAAAACTATCGCCCTCTTCAACCAGTCTGGAGGGGTGGGAAAGAGCACATTGACGATGAACCTGGGCTATACCCTCAGCCAGAGAGGGCAAAAAGTCTTATTAGTAGATATGGACCCCCAAGCCTCTCTGACGACCTTTATGGGCATCGACCCAGTAGAATTGCCCAGAACGATCTATGAGTCCATCGTCGGTGATGAGCCGGTTCCAATCTATCCTGACATCCATGGTTGTGATGTCATTTCCTGCAAACATCAACCTCTCCGCAGCTGAGCTAGAATTGGTTTCCGCCATGATGCGAGAGATGCGTCTGAGGGATGCACTTAAGCCGGTCAGCAATCGGTACGATGTTGTTCTCATTGATTGCCCGCCAAGTTTAGGATTGCTCAGTGTACTGAGTCTGGTTGCCTCGACCCATGTTTTGGTGCCGATTCAGACCCAGTTTAAGTCCTTTCAAGGAACTGAGTTACTCCTCAACACCGTGGCACGACTGCGCAAAAAGGCAAATCCAAAGCTAAAATTTGCTGGATTTGTACCCACGATGTTTGATGGTCGTACGGCCCAGGAAACCCGCACCGAAAAGGCGATACAAGATCAGCTATCCCCCCTAGCGAAGGTCTATCCTCCCATACCCAGGTCGATTGCCTTTGCCGACGCCTCTGAAAATCGGCTCCCTTTGGCGCTCTATAGCCGCCGCCATCCAGGTCTTGAAGTCATTGATCGTATTGCGCAAGGATTGGAGAAATTGTCATGAGCAGCACCAAGAGCAAGAAGGCTCAGCCCTATACAAGCCTTCTACGCGGGGTGGATGCGCTACTAGGCGAAGACGTAGCTTCCGTTTTAGATGATGAGACCACCAAGGTCGAAGTCGCCGCTGAGCTGATTCCTCTCAGTTCCATTGAGTTACCTGAGTCCCAACCCCGGAAGTATTTCAACCCTGAAAAGCTCGAAGAACTAACCCAGTCTGTTCGGGTTCATGGCGTGTTGACGCCGATTTTAGTGCGTTCTCATGGTGCATCAAAATATGAGCTTGTGGCAGGAGAGCGGCGCTATCGAGCGGCACAGCTAGCTGACTTGAAGCTAATCCCTGCCGTTATCCGGGAAATTGATGATGAACGAGCCCTACAGATTACACTCGTGGAAAATCTGCAGCGAGAGGATTTGAATCCTGTAGAGGAGACAGAGGGCATCCTGCAATTGCTCGCTGTCCGCCTAGGCATGTTTCCTGCTGAGGTGATTTCACTCCTCTACCGTATGCAGAACGAAGCAAAGGGTAAAGTTACCCAAAACGTTTTGGGTAACCCAGAGGGGAAGCTCATCCAGAATGTTTTTGATGGACTGGGTATTATTGCTTGGGAGTCGTTTGTCAGTGTTCGGCTGCCATTGCTCAAGCTACCTGCGGATGTGCTGGAGAACTTGCGTCAAGGTAAGCTTGCTTATACCAAGGCTCAAGCGATCGCCAAGGTCAAAGATGACGAGCAGCGGCAAGAGATTTTGGGAAGTGCCATTGGTGAATCCCTGTCACTTTCTCAAATCAAAGAGCGAGTAAGAGATGTTGTTGATGCTGATGAGCCCAAGGCAGCAATAACCAAGCCGGAGGCTCAAGCTCCTGCTTTGAAAACTAGAATGGAAACAGTCTATCGCTCAATCCGCAAATCTAAAGCTTGGGATGATCCTCGGAAAGTGAAGCGCTTGGAAAAGATTTTGCTTTCCCTGGAAAAACTGGTGAGCGAAGACGAAGCATAAGATCTTTCTGAGTTATTTAGTGGAACGTTACCCAAAAAGTTTTGGGTAACGACTGCTCACATAGCCTTACGTACAGTAGGCCTGGCTGCTAATATCTTATGTATCAAAATTAAGCGATTCTCGCAAAAAAATTACATAAGAAAACTGAAGCTCAAATCTCTTTCTCTTGAGGGAGCTTCAAGGTCTTGCCTATATAACGGCTCTTAAACTTGTCTCCTTGGCGTTGATAGGCATACCAGTAAGGACCATGAAGCTGTCCTCTGGTGCATTTACAGTTTGGTTTTCCGCATTTGACCATTTCCAACTGATAGATCAGATTGCCAATCCGTTGGCGGTCAACTAGTTCTCTGCTGCTCTGTGTCACCGGTTCAATGGTTGCTGCCATCAGCTCACGCTCAATCTCTTTAGATAACCAGCCTTGCAATAGCTGTTTATCTTCTAAGGAGAGCGCCTGTATAAGCTCTTGTAATTCCTTGTCTATCACGGCTTGCTTCTCTGGCAGATCGCAACTCTCGCTGACTTATGAAAGCGAAGCTTGAGCTTTAAAGCAATCAGAACATTAGTCCTTGTGGTCAAGAATTGCTTGAATAATCTCGAGTGAGGCGGCAGAGCTACGCTGACTTGGTGATTTTGGTACTGACTGAGCGCTTTGGGAGTCTACGGCTTTAGGCGACAGGCTACAAATATGGCCAGACAATTCGCTGAGGCGGATTTCCCTGAGTCACTGACG
>JAAUQQ010000272.1 GCA_012032745.1 Synechococcales cyanobacterium RM1_1_8 | reverse complement strand
TGATTTTTCCCCCGATTCGTTTTCTCCATCACAATTCGCTATCCACCTCTCACCTGATACATATGTCTCACTTCAGCAGTATCAAAACCCAAATCCGCGACCTCAACGCCTTGCAACAGGCGCTCTCTGATTTGCAAGTGGATTGGAAGTCTGGCCCCCACCCCGTGCGGGGCTACCAAGGCGACAGCCGCACCGCTGAAGTGGTGATCGAGCAGGAGAATGGCTACGATGTCGGCTTTGGCTGGAACGGCCAGGAATATGAGCTGGTGGCCGATCTGCAATATTGGCAGCAGCCCCTGACGGTCAACCGTTTCCTCAGCCAGGTCACCCAGCGCTATGCCATCAACAGCGTGCTCAGCAGCACTGCCGACCAAGGCTTCCAGGTGGCAGAACAGGTCAGCAATCAAGATGGCACCGTGCGCCTGGTTGTCCAACGTTGGAATGGATAATGGCTGAGTCCACACCCCTGGCATCTGACAATTCGAACCGCGTTCCGGGGTCTGGTCCAAGCCAGCCCTCGGCGGCTTCCTCGCCCTCCAATTCCCTGCCCCAGCGTTCCTCGCTGGAGCCGGAGTTGGGGGGTGTTTTGCGTGGTGGGAGCGATCGCACCGGCCTTGAACCAGAACTGGGCAGCAGTCTGCGCCAGCGCGGCGTCTATGTCGATGAGGTGACCTGCATCGGCTGCCGTCACTGCGCCCATGTGGCCCGAAACACCTTCTTCATTGAGCCGGACTATGGGCGAGCCCGCGTCATGCGCCAGGATGGGGATGGGGAGGCGTTGATCCAAGAGGCGATCGACACCTGCCCCGTGGACTGCATTAGCTGGCTGGATTATGCTGAGCTGCGCGCCGTGGAAGAATCGCGCAAGGACCAGATCATACCCACGGCTGGCTTTCCGGTGGAAAAGGGAATGTTGGCGGCCCGCCAGCGTCGGCGATCGGTGGAGCGCCAGCGCCGGGGCAGCTAAGGAAATCTAGCCCTTGCCGTCGAGTCCTTGCTACCGGTCCATTGCCGCTGGGCTATACGGACCGGTTCAATTCTCATCTTGGTAGTCCCCTTAACTTTTAAGGTGCGGGGTTTTCGCGCTCCACAAGCACCACCACGCGACCCGATGGGGTAACTGTGACCTTGAGCGTGGATTGGATGGGGGCGGCAGCACCGGCGATCGCCGCCCCCACCTTCGGGAAGTTGCCACTGCCGCTGCTGCCCAAGGCCTGAACCGAGGTGAGTTTGCCCTCAGGGGAGATCGCGACTCGGTACTGCTGGGTCTGGCCGCTGGCGGGGGTCCAGTTGGACTGGAGGTAGTTCTGCAAAGCCTCGGACTGGATATTCGTAGGCAGGGGTTCCGTCACGGAGGCTGCCGCCAGGTTGGGTGAGCTGCTGGCTGCGCCGGCGGTATTGCTGGCCGCGCTACTGGCAGGCCTGGATGCCGCTGGTGCGACGGGAGGCGCGGCTTTGGCCAGGGTTTGGGCATTCCCTGGAGCCTGCTCTAGGGCATCTGCCGTGGTCGTCGCTCCGGGCTGGCTTCGGGCAGCCGGGGCGGATGATGGGCTGATCAAGGGTGCATCGGCCTGATCAGCGGAAGAGGATTGGGCGAGGAGGCCAGACCCACTAAACCCGCTGGCGGTAGCACCATCGCTGGGCGCATCGCTGCCTGCCGCTGCTCGATTGCTGCTACCGCTCCCTGGGCTGGCTACTGTGCCGGGTGAGTTGTTGATTGGGGCGTTGGCTGTGGTGGATGGGCGGTTGTCAATCTTGCCAGACTGCCCAGCATTGGGCTGTCCAGAATTAGCTTGCCCAGAATTGGCTTCGCTGTTGCCCGAGATGCTTCCCCCGGCATCCATCGAAGCCGAGGATTCAGTCTGGCCCATGCCCACGACCGCTCCCGACGGGCTGCCCGCGCCCGCGTTGCTGGTAGATCCCCCCCCCGTGGGAAACACAAAGTTGGGCGAAGGCGGCCCATCGGCGCTGCTTTCCGGCACCGGCAAGCCAGCCCCTGCTGCGGGATCGGACTGGGTCGTCAAGGGCGGTCCCCAGCGCTGGGGAAGCTGCCAAAGGGGCTGCCCGCGCCAGCTCCATTCGTCTCGGGAAAAATCTCGGCGTTCCCAGCGGCACCGCTGGAGCCGCTCGCTGCCGAACCGGTCTCCAGGGCAACCTGGGTCGAACCGCCCTGGGTGATGGCATAGATCCCTGCGCCTGCAACGCTGCTGGCGATGACCAGGCTGACGGCGATGCGCCCCCAAAGGGGGACGACAAAATCAACACCCTCGTGATTGCTCTGTCGATTGTTCTGTCGGGCCTGTTGGGTCTGAGTGGCTGAGATGGAGTCGGGTTTTGCAGCACCGAGCTTCACGCCGCCTGGCTTTGCGCCGCCCGGCAAGACGCTGAGGCCGGAGCGGGACTCTGGCAGGGCCGAGGTTTGCTGCTGCCACTGGTCCAGCACCGAGAGGAGATCCGCCAGTTGCAGGGTCGAGAGCTGCATTTGGCGGGGGCTGCATTTGGCGGGGGGCTGGTAGGTGAGCTGGTGGCGGCAGGAGGCCTAGGGGGGATGATGGAGAAGGGGGCTGGGCTGGGGGGGGGCGATCGCAGGCTCCTGACCCAGTCCAGACTCCTGTCCAGGTTCAACCGGGGTGCCCCGAGCTGGATTTGGGGCAGCTCCAGATACGGGCTGGACATCCACAGCCGGGAAAGCGGACTCCGCCGCCAGCAGCGGTTGGGAGAGGCCCCGCTGGACGTAGTTCTCTAGGCTGAGGTAGAGCTGCTCGAAACAGGGCGATCGCCCGATAACCACACCACGGGAGCAACACCGGATTCAGCCCCCAGCAGCGAGAGGCGAAATTCTTCCTTGCGCAGCACATCGCGCCCGGTCCAGCGGGATAGGGGAGAGCGTTGAGCGCTGAGATCCAACGTCCAGGTTTGAGAACTATAGCGATGGTTGACGTTCGGCATAGGTCTGGCTCAGGGATCAGGGGCTGAGGTGGAGGGTTTGAAGTCTGGGAATGGGGGGCTGATGGATACAAGCTGGATACCAGCGAACTGGCTCCAAGTGAATTGGAATCCAAGCCAAGCGGCAACGGTCTACTGAGCCCGATCCAAAAGCGCCAGCCAGAGACGGCGACGGCCCCCGCTGCTGCCATAAAACAGCAGGTCGATCAGGAGCTTGAGGGCGAGGTCAGTTAGCTTCGCCATGGGCAGTTCTGCCTCGGCCATGCGCTCCTGGTAGAAGTTACAAAACCGATCCAGGTAGTCTCCCAACAACGCCGCCGCATGGGGAGGTTTGCCCTGGAGGGTCAGGGCTTCGAGCTGTTCCACGGCTTGGCGAATCAGGGTTTGGTGGAGTTCGGCCAGGTGGGCACTGACGAGAACGAGGGCGCGGGCCTCTTCGATGTCGAGCTTTTTGCGGCCGCCGCTGCTTTTGCGCAGCGGGCTGGACTGGCGCAATCGCCAGAGGCTGACCCGATCTGAAATCGTCTCGGAGAGTTGGAGATCTTCGGCGGCTTGAAGCATGGCTTCAGAACCGAGGTTTGCGATCGCCTCCAGAGCCAGCAGGACCAGATCAAGCTGGGCTTTGATGCTATCGAGCTGTTCTGGCGTGGCCGTGGTCTCAGGGAGGTCCTGGGCCGGGACGACGCTCAGTTGGGCAGGGTTCAAGCGGGAGGGGGCCATAGGCTTCTAGGATAACGAAGCGATCGGGCGGTGGGGATGCAGTTACGCTTTTGGTAACTGGTTTGGGGTCGCCAGGTTTGGGTAATCCCTGGCTGAACTCAGCCTACTGGAGATCGGAGCGTTGCAAATCCGTGGACTAGGCTTCGGCCTTGGGGTTCATGGGTACTGAGGAAGGGGGTAATCTGCGTGGGGCCAAGCGGCGAGGCCAGCAGCCGGATCAAGTTTCTGGGTCACGGGTTTCTGGGTCACGGGTTTCTGGGTCAAGCTCCAGAGCAGCTTCTGGCGCGGCTTTTGAGTCAGGTTCAAGTTTTGGCTCAAGTCCAGGGACTGGATCAGCCGGATTGACCGGAAGTTCAACGGGGGGGGAGCTTGCTAGGGCAGCGAGCAGTTGGGAGAGGTGAGCAAAGTTGCTGGGGGTGGCTGGATTGCCGGGGGCGGCTGGATTGTCGGGGGTGGTTGGATTGTCGGAGACTATGCTATTCGCGAGCTGCTCCTGGCCGGGGATAGCTGGAGTCTGGAGGTCGGCAGTTTGCGGCTTGGGGGAATGGTCATGGCTGGCCGATTGAGGCCGGGGCTGATCGGGGCCATCCTGTTTAAATGACTCCTGTTTAAGTGACTCCTGTTCAAATGACCCCTGTTCAAATGGCTCCTGCTCAAGCGCTGGCGGGTTGGCTTGGGTTGGGTCGGGCTGCTGGGCTTGGCGAATGGCCTGCTCGATCACCGCCTTCAGGCGGGCTGAAAACCCCGATGGATCTGCCGCTGGGGTGAAGGGGCCGATGGGGAGTTGCTGGAGTTGCTGGGCCTTGGAGTCTGCCAGGAGAGCCGGATCGGGGCCTTGGCTGACGTAGAGCGCGGGGCCAGGTTGGAGCAGGGGCGCAAAGCCCGCTCCCCGCCGGGGCCAGGTTGGGTTTGGGGCCGAAGATGCCCCTGGGGAGAAGGTTTCGCCAGGCAGCAGCAGCCGGGGCTGCTTGGCAGCAGCGGCGGGGGGCGGTGGTGGGCTCGGAGCCTCTGGGGGGGCGATCGCCCCCGCCTCCAACGCCGCAGCCGGGGATGGAGCTGCTGCTTCGGCTTGAAGTTCAGCCCCCAGATCGGCCTGGGAATCGGCCTGGGAATCGGCCTGGGATTGAGCCGGGAATTCCGTCGGCAAGGTCGCCTCAACGGGCACCGCAATTAGCGTCTCAAATTCATAATTGAAGTGGGAAATCACGCGCCCCCGCCGCTGCCAAAAAGCCAGGATCTGCTCCACGGAGATGGGTTTATAGCGCCCCTGGTAGAGGGCTTCGGTGACCGCTGAACGCACCCAGACGGTGGGGTAAGTGACCAGCCATTTTTTGACGAGCAACTGGGCGGAGGCGGGGGCAAGATCGAAATAGTGAACCAGGAGGGCGATCGCCGCAGAAGTGGCAGTGTCTTGACCGACGTGGAGGGCGAAGGGTTGGGGAACTGCCATGGCGCTGGCCACCTTTCTGAAGGGTTGAGAGGGTGGATGGGATAGGGCGTAACGGTCAATGGGACGCCTCTGGGGACGCCTCTGGGGAAGGCCTGCCCCAGGGGGATGGTCTGACCCCATGGTAGGGGTGAATTGGGGGGACGGCCCGAGTCGGATGGCCCAATTGAGAGGGATGCACCCGGCAGGACCGAACCCGCCAGGACCAAACCCGCCAGGACCGAACTGGGGCTAACCTGTCTGGCACCAGGGGGGCTTGAGTGAAGGACTGTAAACCTTTTCAGTGAATCTGTCAGTTCCTTCAAGCCGCCGCTGATCCTGGTCTCGGTTAGGCGTGGGCTGGTTGGGCGTGGGCTGGTTGGGTGTGGGCTGGTTGGGCGTGAAGAATGAATGGCTGGAGCCATGAACTTGACGTGGGGTCTCCCTGCTTTCACGCTAGAACCTTAGCGGCAAGCAATAGCAGCCCTAGCCTAGCCCTAATCTATTTGATGCGAGTTCCCAAGATGATCACCCAGCCCCCCCTAGCCATTGCGATCCTAGCGGCAGGTAAAGGCACCCGAATGCGGTCGAGCCTGCCGAAGGTGTTGCATCCTCTGGGGGGGCGATCGCTGCTGGAATGGGTGCTCCAAAGCCTGCGCGGCCTGGCCATCGACCGCAAATTCGTGATCGTGGGCTACGGCGCAGACCAGGTCAAACAGGCCGCCGCCAGCGACCCCAGCCTGGAATTCGTCCTTCAGGCCGAGCAACTGGGCACCGGCCACGCCGTCCAACAGCTCCTGCCCCATCTCCAGGGCTTTGAAGGAGATTTGCTGGTTCTCAACGGCGACGTGCCCCTGCTGCGGGCTGAGACCCTCCAGCATCTGGTGGAGCGCCACCGGGGCAATGCCGCGACCTTGCTCACCGCCCGGCTGGCCAACCCAGGGGGCTATGGCCGGGTGTTTTGTGATGCCAAGGATCAATTGACCCAAATCATTGAGGATCGCGACTGTAGCCCCGAGCAAAAGCAAAATAACCGGGTCAATGCCGGGGTCTACTGCTTCCACTGGCCCGCCCTGGAGCAGGCCCTGCCCAAACTCAGCACCAATAATGATCAGCAGGAGTATTACCTGACGGAGGTCGTGGATTACCTCAGCCCGGCGATCGCCGTGGATGTGGCGGATGCTGGGGAAATCCTGGGCATCAACAACCGCAAGCAGCTCGCTGGGGCCTATGGCGTGCTCCAAAGGCGCTGCAAGGATGCCCTGATGGAAGCGGGGGTGACCCTGGTGGATCCCGATAGCATCACCATCGATGACACCGTGGAGATTGGGCCAGAGGTGATTATTGAACCCCAAACCCACCTGCGGGGGCAGACGAAGATTGGGGCGGGCTGTCGCATTGGCCCCGGCAGTCTGATTGAAAACAGCACCCTGGGCGAAGGCGTCACGGCGCTCTATTCCGTGATTCTGGATAGCCGCGTGGGCGATCACTGCCGCATCGGCCCCTATACGCACCTGCGCGGCCAGGCGGTGGTGGGCGATCGCTGCCGTCTCGGCAATTTTGTGGAAATCAAAAAATCCAGCCTGGGCAATGGCACCAATGTCTCCCACCTGTCCTACATCGGCGATGCGGCGCTGGGGGAACAGGTCAACATTGGGGCGGGGACGATCACGGCCAACTATGACGGGGTGAATAAACACAAAACGGTGATTGGCGATCGCAGCAAAACCGGCTCCAACAGCGTCCTGGTCGCGCCGATCACCATTGGCAGCGATGTCACCATCGGCGCAGGCTCCACCCTGACCCAGGATGTGCCTTCCCAATCCCTGGCCGTGGCCCGCAGCCGCCAGGTGGTCAAGCCGGGCTGGCATGCAAAAACTGGCCCCTCCCCAAACGCTGGGCTTGGAACCGAATCCTCTGAGTCCGCTGCCAATAACCCTGAGGTCAAGTTGTGAACCGAGATCTTCCCCCAGACCAGGCCCCAAACCAGGCCCC
>JAAUQQ010000271.1 GCA_012032745.1 Synechococcales cyanobacterium RM1_1_8 | reverse complement strand
TTTGACAACGAAATCGACACCGCTTCATGCGCAAAGAATGGCGCTGGGAAGAGGTCAAGCCTCAAGTTCACCAGGTCTATCGCGGCGGCGGCGACAATGACTTCTTGATCCTGCTGTCCGAAGGTCGCTTGGTGAACCTGGGCAACGGCACCGGCCACCCCTCCCGCATCATGGACGGCTCCTTTGCCAACCAGGTCCTCGCCCAGATGTACCTGTATGAGCAGAAGTTCGCTGACATGAACGATGAAGAGAAGGCCAAGGCCATGACCGTGAAGGTACTGCCCAAGAAGCTGGACGAGGAAGTCGCCCGCTATATGGTGCAGGGCTTTGGCGGTGTGCTGACTCAGCTCTCCGAGGACCAGGCCAAGTACATCAATGTGCCTGCGGAAGGTCCCTTCAAGTCCGACGATTACAAGTACTAAGCTTTAGGCTTTCTATTGCTAGTTCTTGATTAGAAAGAGCCCCTAGCTTCTACAGAAGCTAGGGGCTCTTTCGTTTTCTAGAGCTGGAGGAGAGTCTACCTCGCCGAATCAGTGACCGAACTGCCGATGTAACGCTTTGAGGTTAGTTTGAATCGAAGTCAAGGCCATGGGTTTCTCATCAGTTTCTGCCCGTTATTGACGAGTCTCATCTCGTTGCTGAGCGATGTCTGCCTGAACTTTGTCGTATGCTCCTTGCTCAAAGGTGGTCATAAGTTGAGTGATCTCAGTCAATGCTTTCAGTGCGCCAGATCACGCCTATTCTGGCTTTCAGCCCATTTTCTGGCGATGACTACGGCGAAGTACTGAACTTAGCAACTGTCCAGCAGGCCCTAGGGAATGGCTGGGAAAAATAAATTCGTAGTCCAGATTTATGGCGTTGATTTTGGTCATGGAAAGTAACGCATCTAACGCATCTACTGAAATGCTTGTCTTCGCCCGCCAGGGACAGCCGTTGGCGATCGCCGCCCTCGTACAGCAACAATTGACTGAGCAACTGGGCGATCGCGACATCGATGTCACGGGCTGGAAGCGTCACGGCTTACTGCACCTGGAGCTACTGACCATTGAGCGCCCCGCCAAGGTCAAAACTCTGCCCCTGGTCCGCAAAACCCTCCTGGAGCTGGCCCCGGAGCACATCCGCGCCATACAGATCAGCGCCTACATCTATGGCCATGAAGATCCCTGCTGGATGGAGCGTATGGCCCTAGCCTCAGCGTGGCAAGAGCAGGAGCAAACCCATCAACCCCGGTTCAATCAACCCCGCTGGACCTGGGCGATGGGGGCGGCGGCGGCGTTCTCGCTGGTGGCACTGCCTTGGCTCGGGGAGCTGGGGGTGGGCAGAACAGCGCCGGAGCTGGTGCAGGAGCAGCAGCCCGTGGGAGCCCGAGCCATTCGCACCCGTTCCATGGGTCGAGACTGAGGCCTAGGGAAGACCTATCGACAGATCAGCTCAGGGCTTGGACAACTTATTGGATGACTTATTTGGATGACTTATTTGGATGACTGAGATGACTTGGCAGAGGGTTTCGGTGAGGCATACTGCCCCAGCACATCCTGACTGAGCCTTACCAGGGCCTCATCTCCTTCGATCATCAGCAAGTAGTGGCCCTGGCGGAGATGGTGGCGGTAGATATTGAGGCGTCCCATTTCACTGATCCTGCCGATGAGCGCGCCAGCCCCGGCTCCCAGGGCACCGCCCACCAGGGCGAAGGCAGGAATCATCAGGGCCATGGCCAGGTCAATGGACTGACCATAGCGGCTGTGGAGCAGGCCAACCGCTGCAAAGGCGACGGTGGAGGCCGCAATGCAGCCGAGGAAGGCACAGGCCTTGGCCCGCTGGCGAGCCATGCGCTTGGGCTCCACCAGGCCGACCCATTCGGGCTTGCTATAGCCTTCGCCGACCAGGGCCAGGTTCTCGGGAGAGATGCCGTGGTAGTGGAGGAGGCGGTAGGCCATGAAGGCCGTGGAAGGCGACGGGAAAACCGCGATCGCCAGATGGGCATTGCCAAAGCGCGAGGTTTTGCGCCGCAGGTGTGAAATTGTCACCGAAGGTTTCCTTAGCCCAGCGTTCACGTCAAATCGACCCGGATGAAAAAATAGAGAAGCAGTTTCCGTATTCTACCGCTGGATTCCGGCACATTTGCGGAGCCAGGCCCGCCTTTGCGCAAGTCTTCACAATTTGCTTCAGGGAAGCTGCGGAGGTCAAGAGCTTGGCTGGGAAGCGCCCTGGACCATTCGATCTCTCCAGAACTCCCATGACTCTCCCCAGGACTCACGTTTCATAGGAGAATCGAACTAGCGGTCAATCGCCCGTCAATCGCCCGTCAATCGCCCACAGTTTGTGGGATTGCCGCCGATTGGGTTACCGTTCCTTGGGTTACCCTGCCCCTGTCACTCCGCTGCCGTTGGCAGCCTCACCCCCTATGCCTCCCCGTTGGCCCCGCAAGCCGGATCGGATCAATGATCCTGAGTTTCGCCGCTTAGAAGATCGCCTCAACTTTGCCGTCCATTTTGTAACCTTCACAGCCTTCAATTCGGGTCTGTGGTTCTTCCAGATTCTCTGGGAGCGCTGGTCCCACCTGCCGGTGCTGACGGGGATCTGGGCAACGGCGGTGCTGGCCCATGCCCTCTATGTTTTCTGGATCGCCGATTATTCGCCTGACCCGACGGCCTAACTGGGACAGTCGGAGCGCTTTGGGCTGGAGCGTCTAAGCTGGGAGAGACTGGATCTAAATTTAGACACCTCATTTAGAGACCTTGATCAGCCATGGCCATCAGTGCAGAATTCATGGAATCCCTCGCAGCGGACATCGGCAGCTGCGTCTACATCGAAATCGCCAAGTGGCATCTCTACCTCAACGATGCCCACTTGCATGAGCCCCTAGCGGAAAAGCTGGCGGGGGTGCTGGCGGAGGATCGCCTGACCCAGGCCAACGTGGAGACGGTGTTGGGCAGTTTTGAAGTAGCGGTGGGGGGAGGCCGCCAAACCCTGCCGCTGTTGACGTTGATTCCAGCCCAATGCCAGCGAGAGTTGATGGATTTGTTGGAAGAACGCCAGCGAGATCTTTAGTCTCCAACCTGATTCTCCCGGCCTGGAGAGGTGCCTCGGGCTGAGTTACCGTTCTGGAGCTCAATCCGGATGTCCTGACGCGCAATCCATCTGGGAGCCCCTGGGCGCTAGACTGCATAGAAGCACGGGTGTGATAGCTATATCGGTCTATTGTCTTCTTGGCCCCCTCCATGGCAAATGTGCCGCTTCGCCAAAACCCATTTGATGAGCTGCAAACACGCTATATCCTAGTGGCCGCAGTGGGTTGCTTTGTTGGCATTGCCCTGGCGATCGTGTTCCTATTCCAGTCTTGGGGACTGTTGGAGCCCCAGGGGCCGCTGTTCTCGCCCATCCTGATGTTGCTGTTCTATGGCTGCTTTGGGATCTGGCTGCTGAAGTACATGCAGCAGAAGCGGATTTTGCTCTTGCCGCTCTGGGGGCGATCGCCCCATCTCTGGCGCTGGGGCATGCTGCTGTTGCTGGTGGCCCTGCTGCTGCTGTTCACCCTCGGTACATTCTTGACCTACATCGGCTTTCTGGCCTGGATGGCTCCGCCGGTCAGCGATGGTATTTTAAACTCTACCCAAGAAGGTATTCTCCCCGACGAATTTTGGCTGGCCCGGCTGATCAAGCTCGTGGTGGTGGTGGTGGCCGCGCCCGTGGTCGAGGAAATTGCCTTTCGCGGCATCCTATTGCAACGCTGGGAGCGAAAATGGGGCATTCACATGGCCCTGATTGGCTCCTCGGTGGCCTTCGGCAGTTTGCACCTCAACCCCATTGGCATGACCATGTTCGGCCTGGTGATGGGCTTGCTGTATGTGCGGACGCGCACCCTGGCCGTGCCGGTGGCTTGCCACATGATTAACAATGCGTTTGCCCTGTTTTTGGAGCTCTTCAGCAGCCGGGGGGTGAGTGCGGCGGATGCAACCGGAGGGCAGTTGGGGGGAGGCTTTGGCCTGGGGCTGGTGATGTTGGCGATCTCCCTGCCGCTGTTGGCGATGTTCATTCAGCGCTCCTGGCCCCGCCATGAGATCGCCATGCCCTATGTTCATAACATGCAGCAATATTCTGCTCCTGCTTCGCCCCAGCGCTTGCGAGCCCGCTCCTAGGGCTCGGGTTTGGGGTGCGGGTCCATCCTAGGTCCGTCGTGGGTAAGACAGCGGACCTGCCATCCAGCCCGTAAAATTGAACGTTACGAATCATTTCACTGAGCCCCATGCCTAAGCAGCCCGCTGCCAACTCCCGCTCCAGCCGTGCCGAGGGCAAGCCTGCGAGTCAGCCTCCAGCGAATGATGCACCCGCCACCTCTCGGAAAAAACGCGCCAGCCAGGCGGGGGGAGAAGCGGCTGGGCGAGCGGCTGGACAAGCGGCTGGACAGAAAAAGCAGGGTGCGGGCAAGGGGAGCAGTCCGGCAGCAACCGGCAAGGGCAAGGCTTCGACCCAGCCTCGGGGCAAGGCAGCCCAGGGCGATCGCGAGCTGATCCGCGTGCGCGGTGCCCGCCAGCACAACCTCAAAAACATTGACCTAGATATTCCCCGCGACCAGCTGGTGGTGTTTACCGGCGTTTCCGGCTCCGGCAAGTCTTCCCTGGCCTTTGATACGATTTTTGCCGAGGGCCAGCGGCGCTATGTGGAGTCCCTTAGCGCCTACGCCCGGCAGTTCCTCGGCCAGGTGGATAAGCCCGATGTGGATGCGATCGAGGGCCTGAGCCCGGCCATTTCCATCGATCAAAAATCCACCTCCCACAACCCGCGCTCGACGGTGGGCACGGTGACGGAAATCTATGACTATTTGCGCCTGCTTTATGGCCGGGCCGGGGAGCCGCACTGCCGACTTGCGATCGCGCCATTGCCCCCCAGGCGATCGATCAATGGTGGATCGGTTGCTGGAACTGCCGGAAAAACCCGCTTTCAGCTCCTGGCCCCCGTGGTGCGCGGCAAGAAGGGCACCCACAAAAAATTGCTCTCCAGTCTGGCCTCGGAGGGCTTCGCTCGGGTGCGCATCGACGGCGAGGTGCGGGAGCTGGGGGACTCGATCGAACTGGACAAAAATCATGTTCACGACATCGAAATCGTTGTGGACCGGTTGGTGATGAAGCCGGGCCTCCAGGAGCGTTTGGTCGATTCCCTCTCCACTTGCTTAAAGCATTCCGATGGGGTGGCGATCGCCCAGATCGTCAAGCGCAAGCAAAAGAAAAGCCCAGAGGCAGCACCCATCGCCTCAGAATCCTCTCCCAATAACCTGGTCTCCCTAGACGAGGCCCGCGCTGCTCGCCCGACCCGTGCCGCCGAAGTCGGCGGGGACTACGCCAGCCCCGCCGAGGCTAACCCGACCGAGGGCGGTGCAGCTGAGGCCAGTAATGCCGAAGCAAAGAACCCCGAGGACGACCTGCCGGACGAAATCGTCTTTTCTGAGAACTTTGCCTGCCCCGAGCATGGGGCCGTCATGGAGGAACTCTCCCCCCGACTGTTCTCCTTCAACTCCCCCTACGGTGCCTGCCCCAACTGTCACGGTATTGGCACCCTGCGGCGCTTCTCAGCGGAGCTGGTGATTCCCGATACGAGCTTGCCGATCTACGCCGCCGTGGCCCCCTGGTCAGAGAAAGACAACACCTACTACCTCTCCCTGCTCTGTAGCGTCGGCAAGGCCTACAACTTCGAGATTCACCAATCCTGGGACAGCCTGGATCAGGAGCAACAGCACATTTTGCTCCACGGCAGCGAGGAGTCGATTTGGATTGAGACCGATTCGCGCTATGGCGATCGCAAGGGCTACAAGCGCCCCTACGAAGGCATCTTGCCGATGCTGGAGCGCCAATACAAAGACACCAGCTCCGAAACCTATAAGCAAAAGCTCGAAAAATACCTCGTTGACCAAAACTGCGCCGTCTGTGGCGGCCACCGCCTCAAGCCCGAAGCCTTGGCCGTGCGCATCGGCTCCTTTCGGATCACGGACTTTAGCCACAGCTCGATCCGCGATTGCCTCACCAAGGTCCAGCAGCTGACGGGGGAGGTGGCAGCACCGGAGGGTGTGCGGCCCATGAGCGATCGCCAGGCCCAGATCGGCGAGCTGGTACTCAAGGAAATCCGCGCCCGCCTGCAATTCTTGCTCGACGTCGGCCTGGACTACCTCACCCTGTCGCGCCGGGCCATGACCCTCTCCGGCGGCGAAGCCCAGCGCATTCGCCTGGCCACCCAGATCGGCGCGGGCCTGACCGGCGTCCTCTACGTGCTCGACGAGCCCAGCATCGGCCTGCACCAGCGGGACAATGACCGCCTCCTGGCCACCCTGACCAAGCTGCGCGACCTGGGCAACACCCTAATCGTCGTCGAACATGATGAAGACACCATCCGCGCCGCCGACTACATCGTCGATATCGGCCCCGGCGCGGGGGTCCACGGCGGCGAGATCGTCGTCCAGGGCCACCTGCCCGACCTGCTCAAGTCCAAGGACTCCCTCACAGGCTTGTACCTGTCTGGCAAACGCCGCATCGAAACCCCCACCGAGCGCCGGGCGGGCAACGGTCGCCGCCTGCGCCTAGAAGGGGCCAAGCAAAACAACCTCGACAACCTCGATGTGGACATTCCCCTGGGTATGTTGGTCTGCGTCACCGGCGTCTCCGGCTCGGGCAAATCCACCCTGGTCAACGAGCTGCTCCACCCGGCCCTGGACCACGGCCTCGGTCGCAAGATCCCTTTCCCCAAGGGCCTAGGCGAACTCAAGGGCCTCAAGGCCGTGGACAAGGTGATTGTCATCGATCAGTCCCCCATTGGCCGCACGCCCCGCTCCAACCCCGCCACCTACACCGGCACCTTTGACATCATCCGTGATACTTTCACCCAGACGGTGGAGGCCAAGGCACGGGGCTACAAGCCGGGCCAGTTTTCCTTCAACGTCAAAGGCGGCCGCTGTGAGGCCTGCGGTGGCCAGGGCGTGAATGTGATTGAAATGAACTTTTTGCCCGATGTCTATGTGCAATGCGATGTCTGCAAGGGGGGCGCGCTATAACCGGGAGACGCTGCAAGTAAGTATAAGGGCCAGTCCATTGCCGATGTCCTGAACATGACCG
>JAAUQQ010000270.1 GCA_012032745.1 Synechococcales cyanobacterium RM1_1_8 | reverse complement strand
TTCTGTCTTGGAACCCCCATACTCTGTTGTCTAGGTTCAGCTAAATGAGCGTGACGCATTACCGTGACTCCGCTCAGTACCATTGTACCGGAGAAGATTTTTCGTTGTGCGACTGGATATTCGCGATTTGCTCCTATCGGTCGCGCTCCACTACACCACCAACCAAGCCCGCGAGGCTATGCTTGGAGCACTGCGAAGATTTCTGGTAGAGTCGATTCGACAGCGCCACCGACCTCCACACCGCTAGGCCCGAATGTAGTCGTAGATCGATTCATATCGGCGGGCAGGATCGGTCCAGGAATAGTCGTAGGCCATGCCCTGGGACTGGAGCTGTTGGAATTTGGGCTGGTTTTTGTACCAGAGGTCGATCGCCCGCTGGAGGCCCGATTCTAAGCCTGGAATGTCTGACTGGAAGAAGACAAAGCCGTTGCGCTGTTCCTCGGGCAGGTTCTGATCGTAGTCCCAGTCGAAGACGGTGTTGATCAAACCGCCCACGCCGCGCACCACAGGCACCGTGCCGTATTTCAAGCCAATCACCTGGGTGAGGCCACAGGGTTCGTAGTTGCTGGGCACGACAATGATGTCCGCTCCGGCGTAGATTTGGTGGGCCAGTTCTTCATTGAAGCCCAGCTCTAGGTGAACGTCAGGGTTTTCGTTGAGGTGCAGCTTTTCGCGCCAGAAAATGTCGTTGATGGCTGGTTCGGTGGCGGAGCCCAGCAGGACGAACTGGGCGCGCTGGCTGAGGGCGTGGTAGATCGCGTGGTGGACGAGGTGGACGCCCTTTTGCTGGTCGAGGCGACCGATGAAGCAAATGATCGGTTTGTCGCTGTGGGCCAGGAAGAGGCGATCGCGCAACCCCTTCTTACAGAGTTCCTTGCCCGATAGATCCTCGGCACTGTAGGGGGCCGCAATCAACTTGTCCTCCTCCGGGCTCCACATGTCGTAGTTGATGCCATTGAGGATGCCGCCAAACTTTTGCTGGTGCTGCTCCAGGGTGGCCTGGAGGCCGCAGCCCACCTCCGTAAAGCGGGCCTCCCAGGCATGGTGAGGCGAGACGGTGTTGACATTGTTGGCGTAGACAATGCCGCCCTTCATGAAGTTGATGGCATTGTTGTAGTTGTCCCGCAGTTTGTCCGGCTGGTAATAGTAATCGGGGCGGTTGAGGCCCGTGGCGGCCAGGACTTCTGGCCCGGCGATGCCCTGGTGTCTGAAATTGTGGATGGTGTAGCAGGCCCGCAGGTGAGCCATGCCGTAGTACTGGTACATTTCGTAGAGCATCACGGGGATGAGACCCGTTTGCCAGTCGTGGCAGTGGAGAATGTCGGGGCGCTTGTTGCTCTGGAGCAAAAACTCCAGCGCAGCCTTGCTGAAGAGGGAAAAGCGCAGGGTGTCGTCGGATTCGCCATAGACCCGGCCCCGGTTGAAGGAGTTGGCGATGTCGTGGGTTTCGATGAAAAAGCAGAGGCGGCCATGGACCCAGCCGCAGTACACCGAGCAATGGACCGCCCCGCCGTTCCAGGGCACGGACAGCTCCCGGTAGGCATCGTGCAGGCCCCAGATGTGGTCGTAGCGCATGCAGTCGTATTTGGGCAGAATCAGCTCCACCGTATGGCCCTGGGCTTCGAGTTCCTGGCTGAGGCCGTAGACCACATCGCCGAGACCGCCTGCTTTGATAACTGGGGCGCATTCCGAGGCGATCTGCACGATGTACATAGGGTTTATGGGGTTTATGGGGAGGCCTGACTTGGCGGGTGGCTGAATCGAAAAATGAATGCTCCTACATCTTTCTTAAAGAGCTGCATCTTGGCAAGTCTCCCACGGGGAAATTGTGGGAATGGCCCATTTCATCTCGCTCTAAAATCAAGGATAAACTGAGGAGAACAAGTATTCCCCAGGCTGTCATGCGCCGTTCCATTCTCAAAGAAGGCCAGTCCTATACCTTCAGCGAATACTTCAAACTGGCGGTGGATCCTGAAGACTTGCTGCGGGAGTTTGGCTTTGGTTTGGGCAAGGCGCAGTTGGCGCTGACAAGCTTTGCAGGGGAAATGGACTGGCGATCGCTCCAATCCCAAATCGAAGAAAACCTCACCTATGTTGACCTAACCAGCGAAACGGCCCGCCGGGAGATCCTCGTGGCTCCGCTGCTGCTGCGCATTTGTCGCATCGCCCAGGCAAAGCTCAAAATTGAATACCCCATCCAGGTGAGCGATCGCCTCAAGGGCAACCTGGACTACTACCTCCAATCCCAGCAGGGCGACAAGGCAAACGTTCTGGTAATTGAAGCGAAGCAAGCCGACCTCACCAGGGGCTTCACCCAACTGGCGGTGGAGCTGATTGCCCTGGACCAATGGACAGAATCCGAGGCTCCGGTGCTGTGGGGAGCGGTGACGACCGGCGATATCTGGAAATTTGGCATCTTGGATCGCCATCAAAAGTGTATTACCCAGGATCTGAACCTCTATCGAGTCCCCGCAGACTTGGAAGCGTTGATGCAGATTCTGATCGCGGTGTTGGCGGGGCGGGCTGCGATCGGTGCGGCTTCATAGCAACTGACTTGTCAATACCGCCTCATCAATACCGCCTTGTAAATCAATCTAAACAAACGTGAGGCTGCAAGACACCGTCGGTTTTGCAGCCAATGCCTGTGTTAGACCGGAGCAGACCCTCTGCAAGAAACCATCTGCCATGATTGCCGCTCCCCCCCGCCAGACCATCCCCACCACGCGCAACGGCTGGCCGAATATTTGCGGTGCGGAGGGGGCGATCGCCGACATCACCCGCCCAACCCATCCCATTTACCAACCCCACAGCAACCTCGACCTGGACCAAATCCAATCCGCCTTCGCCTGTGCTTTGCACATGCACCAGCCGACCATTCCAGCGGGGGCGGATGGCGGCCTGATCGGCAACCTCCAGCACATGTTCGAGCATCCCCAGGAGGGCGACAACCACAACGCCAGCGTCTTTGCCGACTGCTATGGCCGCATGGGCCGCTTTATCCCCGAGCTGATCGACCAGGGCTGCAACCCCCGCATCATGCTGGACTATTCCGGCAACCTGCTCTGGGGCCTGCACCAAATGGGCCGGGAAGACATTCTCGATAGCCTGCGCGGCCTCATCCACAACCCGCGCTACTGGCCCCATGTGGAATGGCTGGGGACGATGTGGAGCCATGCCGTTGCCCCCTCAACGCCGATCCCAGACCTCAAGCTCCAGATCCAGGCCTGGCAGCAGTATTTTGCAGCGCTGTTTGGCATGGAGGCCTTGGGCCGGGTCAAGGGCTTTTCGCCGCCGGAGATGCACCTGCCGAACCATCCCGATACGCTCTACGAATACATTAAGGCGCTAAAGGACTGCGGCTACCGCTGGTTGCTGGTGCAAGAGGATTCGGTGGAACGATTGGGGGGCGATCGCCTCTCCCAGGACGACAAATACTTGCCCAACCAACTGGTGGCGAAGAATTCCCAGGGCGAAACCATCGCCATTACAGCCCTGATTAAGACCCAGGGCTCCGATACAAAACTCGTCGCCCAAATGCAGCCCTACTTTGAAATGGCAGACCGCGCCAGGCAGGGGCGGGGACGGCAAACCCTGGGCGGCATTGACATCCCCAGCCTCGGCTCCCAAATTGCCGATGGCGAAAACGGCGGCGTGATGATGAATGAATATCCCCGCGATCTCTTTCGCGTTTACCACGAGATGCGCGATCGCGGCCACAACCACAGCGGCACCGTGGCCCTGAACGGCACCGAATACCTGGAACTGCTTGATGCCAAGGGCGTCAAACCCCAGGACTATCCCCAATGCCAGGCCGTCCAGCAGCACAAAATCTGGCAGCGGGTTGCCAATCCAACCCCAGCAGCCGTGGCCGAGGCGATCGCCCAATTGCAACGCTCCGACCCCCAGTTCCACATGGACGGAGCCTCCTGGACCAACGACCTTAGCTGGGTCCAGGGCTACGACAACGTGCTGGAGCCGATGAACCAGCTCAGCGCCCGCTTCCACCAAACCTACGATGCCCAGGTGGCGGCGGATCCAACGGTGACCCAGCGGGCCGATTACCAAGCGGCCCTGCTGTACCTACTGCTCGTAGAGACGAGCTGCTTTCGCTACTGGGGCCAGGGGGCCTGGACGGACTATGCGCGGGAGCTGTACCGCTGCGGCGAGGCGGCTCTATCGGCTGCGGCATAGAAATACCCTGGGGGCCTGGGGACAGCCTGTTCCCGCCCAAAAACAAACCGTGGCCTGGGATCTCCCCAGCTCAGTTCAGCCCAGGATTTTGCCTTTGCACTTTGGGCGATTTAATGACAGCGTTAAATGACAGCTTGCTTTGGACCCGTGCCGCCGTTTAAGGGCTGGCACGGCTTGAAGCCCACAGCTTGGCGGTAGTTTGCCAGCTTGGGAAAGGCTGTATCTTGATTACTGCTGTCGCCGCTGGACGGGAATGCCCTTGAATCCTTGGTCTGAAGAAGAGTTGAATGATGGGCTAGAGGCCCTGGTCGCGCGCGCTGACCGAGCCGGTCTCTCGCCAGCGGGGGTGCTAGAAGAACGGCTGGACTACCGCGAAGGCTTTGGGCGGCGGCGGCTGAAGGCAGCCGTGGTCCTGGCCTTGATCTGGGGCCTAGTGATCGGGCTCAACTTGGTGCCCTGGGGCGCTTGGCCCGTGCGGGGGCTGCTGCTGTTGCTGAGCCTCCAGGCGGTGCGGATGATCGCCGCCCAGCCCGACGAAGCCCCGGCTCCCCTGGCTGGGGATGCCAGCCATTGGCCGACGGTGGCGCTGATGGCAGCGGCCAAGGATGAGGAGGCGGTGATCGGGCGATTGGTGACGGATCTGTGCAATCTGGATTATCCCCGCGATCGCTACGAGGTCTGGATCATCGATGACAACAGCAGCGATGGCACGGGCGAGGTGCTCAAGCAGCTCCAGCGCGACTATTCCCAGTTGAATGTGTTTCGGCGATCGCCCCAGGCCACGGGCGGCAAATCCGGCGCCCTCAACCAAGTCATTCCCCGCACCAAGGCAGATTTCATCGCCATTTTTGATGCCGATGCTCGGGTGCCCCAGAATCTGCTCAAAGCCACCCTGCCCCGGTTTGACGATGAAAAAGTTGGGGCCGTACAGGTGCGAAAAGTCACCGCCAAGCCCCTGAATAGCTTCCTGCTGCGGGGCCAGAGCGTCGAAATGATGCTGGATGGCTATTTTCAACAGCAGCGGACGGCGATCGGCGGTTTGGGCGAGCTGCGGGGCAATGGAGCATTTTTGCGGCGATCGGCCCTGGTGCGCTGCGGCGGCTTCAATGAAGAAACCATCACCGATGATTTGGACCTGACCCTGCGCCTCAACCTCGATGGCTGGGACGTGGCCTTCTCCCTCCAGCCCGGCGTGGGCGAAGAGGGCGTGGTCAACCTCAAAGGACTGTGGCACCAGCGCAACCGCTGGGCCGAGGGCGGCTACCAGCGCTATCTGGACTATTGGCGGCTGGCAGCGGACAACCGCATGGGCACCAACCGCACCCTGGAGGTGCTGGGCTTTTTGATTATTCAATACCTATTGCCCATGGCCATGGTGCCAGATCTCTTGATGGCGCTGCTGTTGGGGCGGGTGCCGCTGCTGGCTCCCATGAGTGTGCTGTCCATTGGCTTGCCCTACATCGCCATGACCCTGGGCATTCGCCGCGCCCACCGCGCTGAGCAGGGTGGCGCAAATCCACCGCTGGTGGAGACGCTGGGGCAGTCCGCCCTGGGGATGATGTATTTAATTCACTGGTTTGTGATCATGGCGGCGGTGACGATTCGCATGGCCTTTCGCAAGAAGCGGCTGAAGTGGGTCAAGACCGTCCATGGGGTGGGCTAGGGCGAGGGGAGCAGTGGTCATCGGCGATCGCCCCGAACCCTAAGCTTGCCGAATCTGGCGAATCTGGCGAATCTGCGAATCTAGGCCCTGTGGGGTGAAGCGACCTGATCTAGATCTCATCCCCCATGTATAATGCCTGAGTGGAAAATGGCAGCACGACTCGTCCCCCATCTCCCAGCCCAACAACTTCGGCGCTAGGATCCAGATCGAGGCTCGACCCCCGGACCGCAAAACCACCTTCGGGATGTAGCGCAGCTTGGTAGCGCGCCTGCTTTGGGAGCAGGATGCCGCAGGTTCGAATCCTGTCATCCCGACTTTAAAAATATAGAGTTAAGTAGGGTTCAGCAGAAAGATCTGTAGAGACCTCAATCTCTTTAAATAATCAGAGATAAGCTGCCAAAGCCAACGAGCCGCCAATGAGCCAAAGCAGTCAGGGTGAGCTTTGGGCTGCGGCCTTGGGCGGGCGGGTTGAGCTGCCAGCCTGAACGGTTGACTCAATCTTGATCCCACCTGTATAGTCAATCGTCCAGACATCGTAGTTGCCAACCGCGTCGCCAGCTTGGTTAAAGTCAACTGTGCCGCTCGTGCCCTGATAGTTAATATCTTTGCCTTCTCGCACCAGCGATAGCGCCTGACAGATATCGCTGACTTCAACGCCCGGATCGCTGGCCACCTCAGCGACTCTGCTGCGAATGGCGCTACCGCTCGTGTCTTGGGCAGCCTCTGCGGCCAGTGCGGCGATTGCTGCGGCATCCCAGGTGGTGGCATCATAAGGCCCCGGCTCGCGGCCATATCTTTGCTGGTAGAGCTGCCGAAACTGGGGCAGGTTTGGGCTACTGCTGAGCGCAACGCCCCAGACATTTGAGGCATTGTAGCGTCCGTTGGTTGAGCGTCCAGCTCGCTCGGCCAGACCGTTGGTTTTCATGCTCGCAGGCAGCAGAATTTTGGTTGTCCCGTTCCAGATCCCAGACTCAAAAGCTGTCCTGAGAAGATCGCCACCCAGATCCGGCGGCGCTATCACCAGCACAGCATCCGGCTGCTCAGAAAACGGCGTTTGGAGATCAATGCTGTAGATGCTGGCATCCGGGCTATAGCGGACTATCTCTCCGACCACAGAGCTGCCGAGCTGCTTGGTAGTTGCCTGAAACGCTTGCACGATGCCGTTGCCATAGTCGTTATCTATCGCCAAAATCGCCACGCTCTTCAGGTTGTTCTGCTGGGCAACCCGCGCCAGCGCCTCACCTTGCAGCATATCAGGCGGCATTGTCCGAAACC
>JAAUQQ010000269.1 GCA_012032745.1 Synechococcales cyanobacterium RM1_1_8 | reverse complement strand
GGTTGGCCACTGGGGGGGAGCGGTGGTGAAGTCCACTTCCCACAGGGGGCGGTCTCCCAGGCTCGCTCGGTTGTACAGGCTGACGGGTTGGCCGATGTTGAGTTGTCGGGCTTCTTCGGCGGGGAGGGTTTTCCAGAGCGTCTTTTCCCCTTCATCGGTTTGGCAGGTGAATAGGACGGATTGGATTGGCTCGTAGGGGGGATATTTACTTTGCTGGACTTTGCCGAACCGGCTGATCTGCGCGGGGAGGCGTTGGGCGGTGATGGTGGCCATGGCGATACCGGAGATAGGACTAGGGCAGGGTTGCCCTCATCTCGTTCGGCGAAGCCGGGGCTGTTGGCTTGGGGAAGATCAGGGGGAAGGTTTCTGGGCTAGCTATGGCTACACTAAATCATTCTTCAAGAAGGCTAAATCCTACTGATACTCGTTGAGCTACTGAGAATGCTGACTTAAGTGTTATTTTTCACCTTGGAAGCCTTTCAGCCCTAAATTCTCTATCTCATCCTTATTCGCCCGCTCCCTACTGTGCCTCCCTATGCTGCAATCCGTTATTGATACCTGCGTTCCTCGTCCTGAAATTCTGGCTGGAGACCTTTCTCTCGACCTGTTCGCAGCCAAGCTACGGCTAGTTGTAGAAGGCAAAGCACCCCAGGTCTATCAAAATCCTGCAACATTTCTGGCTAATACGTTCGCCACGGATGGCATCAAGACACTGGTCAATGAAGTGTTTGGACGGTTAACAGGCAAGCTGGTTGGGTCACCCATCATTCGGCTGGAGACCAGCTTCGGTGGTGGTAAAACCCACGACGAGATTGCGCTGTGGCACATTGCCAAGCAGGGACGGGAGATCGATGGGCTCTCACGCTTTGTCGATGACCTGGAGATGATCCCAAACTATCCAGTCCAGGTGTCAGCGATTGATGGTCGCGATCTTGACTCAGAGTCAGGTACTTATCATGCAGAAACAGGCCTCACGACTTATACGCTGTGGGGAGAGATTGCTTATCAGCTTGGGGGCATCGATGGCTACCAGCTCATTAAGGGCTCGGATGAAAAGCGCATTAGTCCGGGGACTTCTGTGCTGGAGCGTTTGATTGGCGATCGCCCCACTCTCATCATCCTTGACGAGATTGCCCGACATCTTAGAGCTGCGAAAGCTCGAAAGGTAGAAAACAGCGACCTTGCTGAGCAGGTCGTAGCCTTTCTATTCTCGCTGATGGACCTGGCGGCCTCTTGCCAAAACCTAGTGCTGGTTTACTCGCTGGCCTCGGCTTCCGATACCTTTGCGGAAGAAACGGCTGACATCAAAGAACTGATTCGTAGTGCTGCCCGCCAGGAGAGAGTTTTAAGCCCCAGCACAGATGTTGAGGTCTACAACATTGTTAAGCAGCGGCTTTTCACTAGCATCAGTTCCCAGGCGGCAGAGAATGCCGCAGCAGAGTATTTGGGGAGCTACCGAGCAGGCCGGGTGGATTTGCCTGATGGCTGTAAGGATGCTTCCTATGCAGAGGCGATCGCCCAAAGCTACCCGTTCCATCCCGAACTCTTCAAGCTGCTGACCCAAAAGATTGCTTCCATTCCAGAATTTCAGCGCACTCGGGGTGCCCTGCGGCTCTTTGCCCAGGTTGTACGCCACCTTTGGAATCAGCCCCAGAGCTGGCTGACGATGGTTCATCCCCACCATTTGCCGATCGGTGTTGAAACCGAAATAACAAGTGACTTAACCTCTCGACTCCAGCGCCCCCTGATGCGTCTACCCATTCAAGCGGACATTTTCAACTCGACAGGGCGAGAGGCCCATGCCCAATTGCAAGACCAAGACTGGGATGCGGCAGGCAAACCACCGTTCTCTAGCTGGGTGGGCCGAACCATCTTTTTGCATTCCCTCACCCAGGGCATTAGCTCTGGCATTCGGCGAGCGGAGCTAAATCTATCCCTGCTCATGCCTCAGCTTGAGATCGGCTTTGTGGACCAGGCGTTGGAGAAGCTGAGCAGCGTGGCTTGGTATCTGGATATCGATCCCATCACCACGATCTCCCGCTTCAAGGAAGAGCCCTCGATCAACAAGATCATTGCCGAGGAGAAGGAGCTGATTGGGTTGACCCAGGCCAAAGATGACCTGCGGCAACGGCGAGACACGATCTTTGCCACGAAGTTCTTCACGACCATTGCAGGACCAGATGGAGCACATGAGGTGAGTGACCAGGCAGATGACATTGCCCTCTGCCTGATTGACTTCAATGAGGACATGGTGACATCTTCCAATGACCCGGCCCCCGCGATCGTGGAGCAAATTTTCAATAACACGGGTGAATCCGGCAAGTTCCGCACCTTCCAAAACCGGCTTTTGTTTCTGCTGGCGAATCAGGAGTTGTTGGACCGAGCCATTGACCAAGCCCGTGAATATCGAGCAATTGAGGCCATCTTGGGCAGTGCGAATCGCTTGGACGATCTGTCTGAGAACCAGCAAAAGCAACTCAAGCAGAAGAAGGGGGAAATGGACCTAGCAGTGAGGATTGCCCTGACCAATGCTTACCGCCATCTGTTTTATCCAGCCAATGACCCGGTCAAGGCTCCTAAAGGGCTAATGCACTACACCCTACCGGCCCAGGAGTCCAGCACGGTGAAGGGCAAGAATAATCAGCAGGACGTGATTCTGAAGGCGCTGAAGGATTGCGAAAAAATTCGGCCAGAGGACTCACCCGCCTATGCCCCGGCCTACGTACTCCAAAAGGTTTGGCCCAGTGGCTTGGATCACCTGACAACCAAGGCTATCAGGGAAGCATTTGCGAAAAACCGGGGACTGAATATTCTGCTGGATGCGGAGGTCTCGAAGTTACGCGACACCATCCGTAAGGGTCTACAGGAGGGGCAGTGGGATTTGAAATGTGGCAATCAGCTTTACATCAAGACGGTAGATGCGCCGTTGGCCCTACCTGCTGCGCTGGAATTTTCGGAGCGGATGGAGCTATATCGACGTGGCATCCTAGAGCCGCCCAAGCCCAAGGAAGTGGAGCTGAGTGCTCAGGTTCAGCCTGGTGATGATGTAGAGAAAACAGTGCGGGTGCGCTGGCGAGCTAGAGGGGCGCTGAAGGTGGCGCTGTACCAGGCAGGAGAGCTGCTGATTGACGATGGGCAACCTTCTGATGAGCATGAGTGCAAAATCAGCAGCACGACGTCGTTTAAGGTTGTTGCGGACTACGGCGATGAAGGAACGGCTGAGCAGGAGACGCGAGCTTTAATTTACTCGGATGGTAGCGCTATCGGTGGAGGTGGTGTTGGAGAAGGGTCTGGAGGAACAGGGGGCTTTGGCGGTAGCGGCACGCTTTTAGCTAAGCCTAGTCAGCTAGAGCTATCTGGGACACCGAACAAAGCATTTACAGATTTGGAAGATCAGCTGAAAGACCACCAGGTGGGAAAAGTCTCAAGGTTGGAGATTTCGGTGGATGAGGTGATGGACTATCGCAAGCTGGGAACGGCGCTGTCGTTGCTGGCTCGGTTTAAGTTTGAAGTCGAGCAGTCGGTGCGTTTGCAGACTGGGACTCAGTTTGTGGATTTCAAGTCCCAGGGAGATGTTCGAGGGTTCCAGGGCTTTTCCAATACGATTAATGGCTTACTGAATCAGCCAGAGACAGAGGCCAACGTCTCAATGACATTGGCATTTGATTTTACTCCGGCGATTCCTGCTCTTGCGTCTAATCAGCTGAGCACGGAACTGTCGAATCTCAAGCAGGCGCTGAATCGTAACCCTGTGGATCGCCTCAGCCTCCTTGTCCGAGTAGAATACTAGTCTCAGGTCTATGCGCCGGTCTATTGGGATTTCGGCGATTCTGGCTTGGATCATACTGAGCCCTGGATTCATCCCCATGCAAGAGTTTCAGTTGCGAGTGGTGCCTCTGGCGAACAATGAGTTTGCCTTGGAGCTGTATCAATGTGCCTATAAGCTGGCAGGGCAGAAAAAGCGGCCTGCCGCCCAGCAGCTCGGGCGCTTAGAGGGGTTGCCGCTGGTGCAGGCACGGCAGGCGGTTTATAAAGCGCTCAAGGCCAATGACTACGATCCCAAGAGCTTGAGCTATCGCAGGCAGAAGCCCTATGTCTTGAACGAGGAATCAGGGGTGAACTTGGCGTTGCTGTTCCAGGCGGTTCAGCCCTTGTCGAAACCGGAACGCATTGCCAGTATCGCCCATGGCATCAATGAGATGAGCGATGAGGAGGCTCATTATTGGTTTGCCAAGGTGACGAATGGGCAGCGGCAGTCTGCTCTGAAGGCGATGCGGGTGCTGTTGGGGGATTAGTTGGGTCCGTATGGATGAGTCATTTCCCATTATTTCTGTTTCCCCTGGTGCCGCTGAGTCGGAAGAGGCCATGGGCACAAAGTTCAAATTTTGGTATCGAGACGATGCGCTAGGGGACTGTCTATTCAAGCTGTGCCGGGAAAATACAGGGGAAGATTGGTCTGAAAAGATGGCTGCGGAGTTAGCCGAGCTATTGGGATTACCCCATGCCAGGTATGAGCTGGCAACTTGGGATGACCAACGGGGGGTTGTCTCGCTACAGATGCTACCGTCTAACACTGACCTGCTCCATGGCAATGATATTTTGGCCGCGATCGCCTCAAACTATCCCAGAAACCAGGGTTACAACCTGTCGCAGCACACCTAGCGCATTGTGATGGAGGCTCTATCTGCTCCAGGGGTAAAGCTTCCACTCGATTGGACTCCTCCTGAAGGCATCGGTACGCCGGTTTCAGCCTTTTTAGGCTATCTGTTACTGGATGCTTGGATTGGCAATGGCGATCGCACCATGAGAACTGGGGCTTCATTTACGACAGGGGCAGTGGCAAGGTACATTTGGCCCCCACCTATGACCATGCTTCTTGCCTGGGTCGCGAAATGCTGGATAGTAAGCGTCAGGCGCGTTTCCAAAACAAGATGGTGGAGAATTACGCCAAGAAGGCGCTCTCGGCATTTTATGCACAGGAGGGCGATCCCAAGCCCTTGCGAACTTTTGACCTGTTTTGTGAGGTTGCAAGCAGATATCCCAGGTCGGCCCGGATTTGGCTCGAAAGCTCGCTACAATTCCAGAACCGCCAATTAGGGCACTCTTCGCTAGGCTCCCAACGACTCGGATCTCTCCTCTGGCCATTGAATTTGCCTGCCAGATGTTGGAGATTAACCAAAGGCGACTACTCGCATTGCAGGAGACTCTGGATTGAACAGCTTGTTCTTAGCTTGGCAAGATGACACATCACGGGCTTGGTTCCCGGTGGGACGGCTGACCTATGATGGCCTGTTCTATCGTTTCGCCTATGTGCAAGGGGCTAGGGAGGCGGCGGCTAAGGCTGGCTTTCAACCGATCTATTCGTTTCCTGATTTTGAGCAGGTTTATAGCTCGTCCAAGCTATTTCCTTTATTCGCGAATCGTTTGCTGCGCCCCTCCAGGCCAGACTATGCCGATTTTGTGCAGTGGCTGAATCTCCCTGGGGAGAATGATCCCTTAGCGTTGCTGGCCCGTAGCGGTGGTAATCGTAAGACGGATACGTTTGAGGTCTTTCCCTGTCCAGAGCGAGATGAGCAGGGTCAATATCAGCTGCATTTCTTTGCCCATGGGCTGCGCTACGTTCCACCTGAAACCGTTGAGCACCTCGAAGGTTTGCCAGTAGGTCAGGAGCTATGGATGAGCCATGAGTTTCAGAATCCTTACGATCCTGAGGCTCTAGCGTTGAAAACGCCAGATCAGTACAATTTGGGCTATTGCCCTCGTTATTTGGTGAGTGAGGTAAAGCGCTTACGGGAAGCTGGGCAGAAGATTTTGGTGACGGTGGAACGGGTGAATGCTCCACCGACGCCGTTACAGTTTCGGATTTTGTGCCGTTTGACGGCGGATTGGCCAGAAGGTTTTGAGCCTTTTTCGGGTGAGAGTTATCAGTTGCTGGTCAATCAGATAGCGGCATAGGAACGTTCAGGCTATAACGCGGTCTGAGCCGTGATTTAACGACTGCACAGTCGCTCAAAGTTAAGGGATCAATCGTTTCAGTCACTGAAGTCAATCCGCCAAATGCCAGCAGCCATATCGCCCAGGTGTTTCTGTCGAGTCTCAATTTTTTGTTCATCCCAAGTGTCGTAGCGTTCGGCGATCGCCTGGGTAATCCCAAAGTCACTTTGTCCGTAGACAGCTCGCTTGGTTGCATAGTCACCATTGCCCAAATCTCGATTGCGGGCGGTCTCTAGGGGGGTCATGTTGCCTAGGCGGTAGATGAGACGGTTTTGCTTAGCCTCTTCAATCTCAGCCCAAGCCTCGGCGGGATGCTCGGGCAGAATATGTTCCAAATTGTAAGTGGCGCTTTCAAAGTCAAAAGCCTGGCCAGAACGCTGCTTCTCAATGGCAAACAGGATATAGCGCACGATCCTTTTGTTGCGGCTGTTGGTGGTGCGTAGCTCTTTTTCAGCAAAGGCACCCTTGAATTGTGGGTCGTCTGGATAGACGCGCCGGAGGGCCTCGCGTATCTGGGAGTAGCTGGTGTAGGTGCTATCAGAGACCTTCCAGGCAATTTCGTTATACAGGGTCTCCTGTTCGTGGGTGGGCAGGTTACAGATGACGTTGTATCGCAGCGAGATCACGGCGATCGCGCCAAGACTGCGAGTAAAAGAGCGTCGCTCCTCGGAAAAGAACTGTTGGTAGCAGGCCAAGAGCATGGATAGCGGCTGGCGAACGCCAAACATCTTTAGCTGCTGGAGGGCTTCACGCTCATCAGGGTTCCAGCGGTCGTCCTGAGCGTCCCGGAGGGCAGCATAAATGTCGGCGCAATAATCGAGATCGCGGACCAGGGTGAAGGCCCCCTCGCGGGTGGTGATGTTGCGGCGAATGGCCTTGAATAGATCGGTCTTGCGGACTAGCCGATGGCGACTGTTCCAAAACACCCGCAAAAACTCAGGGAAGCTTTCGCTGCCCAAGAGACCCACAATTCCTTCCCAGAGGCTTTCCAGGCTCTGAACTTCGGTCTCGTGGGTATCTGCGGTGCTGATCAGGGAGAAGAGATAGTTTTTGAGTAGATCGGTAGAGGAGAGTCGCACCCCTCGGGCATTGAGGGTTCAAAGACTTTGAAGGCGTTGAGTTCGTCGGTGACCGTTATGACGGTGAAGA
>JAAUQQ010000268.1 GCA_012032745.1 Synechococcales cyanobacterium RM1_1_8 | reverse complement strand
GAGGAGTCAGCTTTACGGCAGAAGCTGGGGGAAGTATTCGGATGGGTGAAAGCTTCACATTTCTGCCTGGACTGGGTGCCAATGGGATTCAAGCGGAGGAAGGCAATATCAGCCTCACTGCTGGAGCCGATATTTCCCTAGAAAAATCTGTGATCCGCTCGGACAGTTCTTCAGCTCAGAATTCTGGTGAGATTAGCTTATTGTCTAATCGACTTATTCTGGGTAACTCGGGGCAAATTGGTTCATCGGCATCCGGAACTGGAAATGCAGGAAATATCAGGATTCAAGCTAGCGAAGTTCTATTAGCATCGACGGACAATCGAGAGGCAACAATCTTAACATCGACCAGAAATGCTGGTGGAGGACGGGCAGGCAATATTGAGATTGAATCTGAGCGTTTAGTGCTTCGGAATGGTTCTTCAATTCTCTCGACGACCATTGGAGCAGGTGATGCTGGAAATATAACTATTTCATCAGGTTCTGTGCTGTTAGAAGGTTTAGCGGAAGACTCAGATGCAAATAGAATCATTGCAGCCAACTTGCCAGGCAGCACTGGAAAAAGCGGTACGGTGCAGATCACCGCTACGAAAAAAGTCTTGCTGCTGGGAGGAGCCTCTGTGTATGCAGGCACCTCAAATGATCAAGCTAGTGGTTTGGTTGAGATTAATGCACCAGAAATCGAACTTTCTGGTTTTCCAGATCGCACAGGTTTTATTTCAACAGAAGTCGTCGAAGCAGGAGCATCGAATCCGGCGGGCAGCGCAGGTCAAATTAGAATCAGCACGGAACGGCTAACAGCTCGCGATAATGCGCGGATCAGTGCGAGTTCTAGGCTGGCCAATGCGGCGATATTGAAATTGAGCGACAGAAGGTATCGATCTATCGAACCAAGGATTAATTGTGTCCCGTAGGCAATCAAGGTGGGGATATTCGTGTTGAGGCTGGTGCACTCCATCTAGCAAACCGCAGTGAAATTCAGAGTGTTGGTCTAGGAAGCGATGCGGGCGACTTAGATATCCAAGTTCAACGTGGATTGCGATTGACTGGGGGTAGCCAAATCGGTAGCAACTCACTAGAAGGCAGGGGCGGTCAGGTCTCTGTCACGGCGGGAAACATTGATATTCGGGAAACATCGATTATTGGCAGTACCACCTTGGCTGGAGATCAAGCTGGCAGCCTCAATATTGCAGCCCAAGAGTCAATTACCTTAGATCAAGGCTTGATTCAAACCACGTCCTTCAACGGTGGTGGAGACATTTTTATTACGACTCAGAACGGCGATCTACGCTTGCAGCAATCCTCAGGGATCGTCACCAGCTCGATCGGAGAGTCGAACACGGGCAATGTGACCTTAGAGATTGCGGGCGACATTATCGGATCAGGGATTAGCTTAATCTCAACCTCCTCTTTTTCTACGGGCGCTAGCGGAGGAATTAATATCAATGCGCGTTCCCTAAATTTGAGCCAAGCCTCCCAGGTTGCTACGGCCGTTATTGATCCAAGCACGTTTGACTTCTCTCCAGCCCTTCTTGACATTGCTGAGACATTGGGGACTGAAGTTGCCCAACTGTTTGAAGAGGCCTTTGCTCGGGGTGCTAATTCTCCCCAATCATCATCAGGATTAGCGGGAAACATTGATATTCGGGTGGCTGATACGGTACTCCTGGATAGTCAAGCTGTCATTAGCACAGTATCTACGGGACGAGGCTCTAGTGGTCGCTTAGCGATCCAAGCTCAAGATTTATTGCTCAATGACAGAAGTCAACTCTTGAGCGAGTCCCAGGGAATCGGCTCAGCGGGTCTCATCTCTGCATCTTTGAGTGGACAGTTAGGAAGCCGAAATAGCTCGATTGTCGCTTCTTCAAATCAAGGCCGGGGCGGCAATATTTCTATCAGCTCAGACTCTGTTTTCTTGGCGGAAAGCAGCTTGGTTGGTTCCAGCGTTTTTGATAGCACTGGCGACAGTGGAGATATTAGTATTCAATCCAATAGCTTTGTCGCCATCGAAGATAGTGATATTTTAGCCAATGCTGAACAGGGTTTAGGGGGCGAGATTAGGATTAGTTCTCCCGCTTTTTTAGCTTCGTTATTTTCTAGTGGCTCCGCCACTCCGGTTGGGCGAGTTTTTGGCAGCTTTGAACAATTTCGTGGGAATAGTCGAGTTGATATCTCGGCTGAAGCGGCATTACCTGAAAATAGTGGAACCACAGAATTTCCCCGCGTGGATCCTGCCCAAGGTCTACAGACGTTTCCGGTTGTGCTGCCGGATCCCAGCTCCCAGATTGATCGCAGTTGTAAGCCCCAGAGCGAAGCTTCCAAGAGCGCTTTTTTTATCACTGGGCGCAGTGGTCTGCCCCAGAGACCCAGCGAGCCAATGGAGTCTAGGATCGGTGCAGATCAAGCCGCTTGGGTTCCTCTGCCCCAAAGTTAGCGGCCTTCTCTACCCAAAAGCTCGTCGGCGATCGCGCCAGCACTCCAGCCTTGGCGGAAGCATCCTACTGGCAGCGAGATGCCGCAGGCAGGGTGAGGCTTCTCGCTTCAGCCACTGGGAAAGCCAGGGATTCGGCGATCGCGCCCTGTGCCGCCCAGCTTTTCTAGGGGCTATCCAGCTTCACCTACACCCGCCGATGCAACTCGGAGAGAAGCAGATGCTAAGCCAGTGCCATTTCGATCAAGTTTCTGTCTCCAGATCCTTCAGGCCGTCCCCATAGGCTTGCAGGGCATCCCGCACTGATTGGAAGGCGATCGCCTCAGCCGCGATCGCATCCAGCTCGCACCACAAATAGCCCGCCACATCATCCGCTGGATTCAGCACAGGCTTTTCCGCCAGCCGCACCAAATAGAACAAATCCAGGGAATGGTACATGACTCCGCCATAGGGATAGTCATTCACCGAAGAGCAGAGATAGCGATGGGGGACCGACAGTTGTAATCCCAACTCTTCCTCTAGTTCGCGCAGCAACGCCTGCTCCGCCGTTTCGCCAGGATCCACAAAACCGCCGGGCAGATCGAGCTTGCCCTGGGCCGGTTCCTTGGCGCGCACCACCATCAGCACCTGGCCCTCGGCTTCGAGGATGGCCGCCGCCGCCACAGTGACATTGTGAAAGTAGACAAAACCGCAGCGATCGCAGCGGTATTCCTTGGGATGAAGGGCCTCGCCATCAATTGCCCCAAAACCATCGCTGCCGCAGGCGGGACAAAACCGAACTGAAACCAATGCCATGGCCTATTACTCCAAATCATAGCGCCTGAGCGTACCATACTCACTCACGATGCTGGCCGGAAGGGTTGTAATATCAACCACTGAAAGTTCCGGCAATCGATAGGTGGTATAGCGCTGGCGAACCACCGGCTGCCAGAACAGATCAATGATGGTCAGGGTTTTGTAGGGGGCGAGGTCGCTGCCCAACAGTTGTCGAGGTCCGCCCCCCAGGGCTCCGGCATTGAGCAGCTCTAGCGGGCCGCTGCGTCCTGGATAGTAGGCGTGGTTGTGGCCGCTGATGTAGGCTTGGACCTTGTAGCGTTCTAGTAGCTGTTGCAACTGATCTGCATTGTTGAGAAATTCGCCGGGGCGATCGCGGTTGACCGCCACCGGATAGAGGGGCAAATGGCCAATCACCAACCGTGCCTTGGCAGACTGAGACGGTTCGCTAGCCAACTGTTGTTCGACCCAGGCTAGCTGCTGCTGATCCAACTGGGCAGTGGAGGCATCCCAGACCAGGTAGAAGACTTGGTCTTGAAGGAAGCTGTAGTAGAAGGGAAATTGGGCGCGATCAATGAAAGGCAGGGCTGGATTAATGCGATTCCAGTAATCTGAGGCAATCGCGCGATCGCGCGCAAAAGTCAGTTGCCCCCCACTCACAGCCCCGGAGCCATCGTGGTTGCCCATCGTGAACCCAAAGGGGATCTGGGCGAGATCTAGGGGCCGACGAATCACCCGGTCAAAGCTGTCCCACATGGCCTGGACTTGGCCATTGGATAGCTCCCGCTTTTGGCCCGCAATCATGTCGCCCCCAGCGAGAACAAAGTCGGGCCCTAAGTCGGGAATCAGGGCGATCGCCTGGGCCACTTCCGGTTCGTAGGTGGTTGCGCCATACTGGCTGTTGAGGTCGCTGATCACGACAATGCGCACGTCGCCCGCCAGTCGGGGCCGGGATCGGCCTGGTTGGAATTGGCCTGGTTGGAATTGACCAGATCGGAATTTGCCAGGCCCAAGGCGGCTAGCTGCGGGGCAATGGCTTCCCCAGAAGATTGGATCGATCCATCGGCCTGGAAGTCGGGACTTTGACGCGATCGCTGGCCCAGCCCAAAGCCTGCCAGGGTCAGAGACAGGGCCGCAGCGGCAGCCAAAACCAAGGTGGGACGAGAGTGGAAGGCCATGAATCAGCGGTGGAGAGGTCGCAGCCAAACTCCAGTAGACCACAATTCTCACTAGCCCCGCCTTCAATCGGCCCTGTGTTCAATCCACCTTCAGTTTAATCCACCTTGTATTCAATGAGCTGAGCCGTCTTGCCGCGCCAACGCATCGACAGATAGCGCCACTGCCCCAGGGCCTGGGGAAATTTTGAGAGCGTACAGAACAACGCATAGAGACGAACCGATTCCCCCGGCTCCCCCCGGCGGCGGCGCGCCTGGGCAATGCGCCAGGCCAGCCAGCCATAGCCCAGCAGCCCCAGCCCCAGGCTCAGCCCCCGGCTCCCTGGGGCCAAGCCCAGGGCCAGGGCGGGAAGGATCAGCCCCCACAGCCAACCGCTCCTAAACTCATGCACCATATAGCCCTCCGGCGAACTGCCATGGAGGGCGCGCCCTCGGCCACAGCCCATCCCCCGCGAATCGATCGCTTCCACCACTGGCTGAAGTGGTGCATGGCCGCATCATGCAGGGTCATGTCGGCATCCAGGCGCTGGATTTTCCAGCCCAATTGCCGCAGGCGAATACACATCTCGGGCTCCTCTCCACAAATCAGTTCTGGACGATAGCCCGCCACCGCCTGTAGAGCTGCAACCCGGATCAAGGCATCCCCGCCGCAGGCTGCCGCTTCGCCGATGGGCGTGTTCCATTCCATCTCCGCCAAGCGGTTGTAGGGAGAGGCTTCGGGGAAACGCTCCCGGCGACGGCCACAGACCGCCGCCAGCTTGGGGTCTTGTTCCAGAGCGGCGGTGGCGGCTTCGAGCCAGCCCGGCATTAGCTCGCAGTCCCCATCCATAAACTGGATGTAGTCTAGGTCGGGATATTTCTCAGCTAAGTAGCACCAGCCTGCATTGCGCCCCCTGGCCATGGTGAAGGGCAGGGTCATGTCCAGGGCCAGGCCCTCTACCTCCAGGGCTTGGGCCGCTGCCAAGCTGCCATCCGTGGAGCCGGAGTCCACATAAACCACGGGTAGATGGGGAGCCAGTTGTGCCCGCACCGATCGCAGCCCCCGAATCAGGCGATCGCCCTCGTTGCGGCCAATCACCACAAAACCCATTGAGGCCGAAGGCGGCGCAGTGGGAATGGAGGAAGGCTGGGTGCCGGGAGCGGCCACATCTGGAGCAGCGGCTGAGGTGGCGTTTGGAGAAGCAGTGGATGTCATTGTGGTTTGATTCCCTTTTTGTTTAATTCCCTTTTTGTTTAATTTCTCTACCCTATTCAACAGAAAATAGTTGTATTTTCATTGCTTGGGGCGACTCGTTTTTCAGAGCTCTACAGACGAGATTGTAAAATTCCATCCAGGGGTGACCCAGCCCCAATTCCCCAGCGCACAAACAGCATTCCGGCCAACAGGGCAATGTAGATCAGCGTCGATTGAATATCCTGGGAAACTAACATAAAACGCTCTTTGAACAGGCCATAGTACAGGGCTGCATAGGCCAGACAATCGCTGAGGGAAATACCAATAATGGCCCCCAAGAGACCGCCGACCTGATATCCCCCCCAAAGACCAAAGACAACCACAAAGAGCCGGGCAAAGTTGCCATGGGCCAGATAAATTGGCTTGCCGATCGCCAATAGATTCGGGCTCATGGTGTAGAACAGAGCCGAGAACCAAATGCCACAGGACAGCGTTGGCAACATCCAAGCTGCATCGAGATAGCGATCGTCATACAAGGCCCGCACGGCAAAGTCGCCAAAGCAGGTAATCAGGGCAATGACGATGGCCGCAGGCAGCAGGATCAGCCAGCGCTGGCGGCGCACCTTGAGGCGCAGTTCCGAGCGGGACTGCTCCGCAGAACGCGATGCGGTGGGAAACAGGACGCGGTGGCTGAGGGTTTTGAGCAGTTCGCGGGGCAGGGTGGCAATGCTGAAGGCGATCGTGTAAATCCCTAAAACTTCCAGAGATAGAATTTTGCCGAGGATTAAGCGATCGGCCTGATCGGCCAGAAACATCAGCGCCGTGGCCAGAAAGATGCCCCTGCCGAAGCTGACCATGGAATCCAGTGCATCCCGGTTCCAGCAAAAGCGGTTGCGAAAGCCAGGGATGAGGAAATGGCTTCCGATCATTTCCACAAATGAGCCCAGGACGCTGCCGATGGCCAAAGCCCAGACGGTCGGATGAACCCAGGAGGCGATCAAAATAACCGCCAAGCTAAATAGATAGATCAGCAGATCAAAGACATGGTAGAGGCCGAGCTGTAGGCGGCGACTGAGGATGGCGGTGGAGTTGGAGGCGAACCCGCCAAATACTGTGGTCAAACCCACGACGGGAATCAGAATCAGCAGGCGGGGATCATCGTAGAACCGCGCCATGGGCACTGTGGCGAGCAGGCAGCAGAGCCATAGGGCAATCCCCCGGATCGCCTCCACTGTCCAGGCAGTGTTGCGGAATTCCTCATCTTCACCTTGGGCGCTCTGAATGACGCTCTGCTGAGTACCCAGGTCGGACAGTAGCTCCAGACCAATCTTGAGGGTACTCGCTAGGGCCATGAGGCCAAAAAATTCTGGCACCAGCAGACGAGTCAAGATTAAGTTGCTACCAAACCGCAGCCCCGAAGTTAGGCCGTAGCTTCCCAGGGTCCAGAGACTCCCCCGCACAGTGGGATTGTTCAGTAGCTTCCAGGGATGGCGTATCGTCTTCAACATGGGGTCTCCTGAGAGGTGGAAACAGAGGGAGCTGGGGGCAATCCAGGACCGTGGGCATGGGCGAAGGCTTGGAGCGCGATCGCC
>JAAUQQ010000267.1 GCA_012032745.1 Synechococcales cyanobacterium RM1_1_8 | reverse complement strand
GACAGACGGTGATACTGCCTGTGGAGGAAGGTTGCCTGGGAACCCCGATGAAGCAGGAAACCTCAAGAGCGATCTTGGGAAGCCCGCGCTCTATCCGCTTCGGATGAGCGTCGGGAGGATGTCACTGGCTTTGATGCCGATCATTCTTAACCCCGAGCCCTGCCCGAGACCAGTGGGCGATCGCTTCCGGCACTGCCACCCCATCCCCCAGCTTCGGATCGGGCACCACAGTCCCTGGCTGCAAACCCAACGGCAAGACCCCGGCCCAAATGGGCAGGTCATAATCCGCCTCGTCATCAATGGGGGGGCCGGTGCGAATCTTCGCCGAGGCTTCGGTGAGGGGTAGGGACAAGACGGTTGTTCCCCTCACTTCTTGCTCGGTCATGGGCCGCAGGTCATCCCATCGCCCCGGCACGACGTGGTTGGTGAAGGCTTTGAGGGCGGCGGCTTTGTCGGCGGGGTCGTTGACCCGTTCGGCCTCGCCAAAGATCACCACGGAGCGATAGTTCATGGAATGGTGGAAGGCCGATCGCGCCAAGACCAGGCCATCGAGCAGCGTCACGGTCACGCAAACGTCAATGCCGTTTTGCAAGGACTTGAGCATTCGGCTGGCGGGGGAGCCGTGGATGTAAAGTCGGTCATCAATGCGACCGTAGGCGGTGGGAATGACGATGGGTTTGCCTTCAACGACGAAGGCCACTTGGCAGACTAAGCCTTCATCGAGGATGGCGTGGAGGGTGGCGCGATCGTAGTCGCCCCGCTGGGGCAAGCGGCGGATTTTAGTCCGATCGGTCGGCTCAATTTGCCCGTTAGAGAATTGCGTACCTGAATTTGCCGAAGTTACCATCATGGTCTCCTAGAAAAACACATCGTTCAACTTTCATCAATCTGATAGAAATGGCGAGCAATGATGGGATCTTCATCGGGGGCGGCAGGTCTAAGTTGGGCAATAGCATAGAAAAGACTGAGCAAAAGCAATGACATAGGGCTAAGTTAATTTGCAAATCGGCCTGCCACAAGCGCCAATTCTGTATTTTAAGACCAGTCCAATTTCTGAACATTCCGTGGAACTGGCCCTCACCCTCGACAGCGATCTAGCCCAGCCCCTTCACCGGCAAATCTACGAGCAGATTCGCGATCGCATCCTCAGCGGCCAGCTCGCCCGGAGCCAGCGCCTGCCCCCCAGCCGTGCCCTGGCCCAATCCCTCCAGGTCTCCCGCGCCACCGTCAGCCTCAGCTACGACCAGCTCCTCAGCGAAGGCTACCTGGAAACCCGCCCCGGAGCAGGCACCTTTGTCGCTGCCCAGCTCCCCGAAGCCTTGCTCCAAGTCGAAGGCCATCCATCCGCTCCGGTGCTGGAAGCCATTCCCCTGCGCCTGTCGCGCTATGGTCAAGCGATCGCCCTGGCTCCTCCCTGGCAAAACCAGCCCGCCGCCCCCTACAACTTCCGCTACGGCCATCCCTCCCTGGAGCTGTTTCCCCTGCCCCTGTGGAAACGGCTCATGGCCCAGGAAATGTCAGCCCATCGCCGCTGGATGGACTACGCCACCGACCCCCTGGGCTATGGGCCGCTGCGCGAAGCGATCGCCCAATACCTCACCCGCGCCCGCGCCGTAACCTGCCACCCCGATCAAATTGTCATCACCCACGGCACCCAACAGGCGCTCCAGTTAGTCACACAACTATTCATCGACCCCGGCGAAGCCATCGCCCTGGAAAACCCCGGCTACCTCGGAGCCCAGCGCATCTTCCGCAGTCGCGGAGCCCTGCTCCAGCCCGTCCCCGTCGATGGCGATGGCCTGATCGTCTCAGCTCTGGCTCAACTCCAGCCCATTCCCAAGCTCATCTACGTCACCCCCTCCCACCAGTTCCCCACCGGAGCCCTGCTTTCCCTACCCCGCCGTCTCCAGCTCCTGGACTGGGCACAGCAACACCATTGCCTGATCCTCGAAGACGACTACGATGGCGAATTTCGCTACAGCAGTCGGCCCATTCCCGCCCTCCAGGGCTTAAAGGCCAATGCCCCGGTGCTTTACCTGGGCACCTTTGCCAAGGTGCTGTTTCCGGGCTTGCACCTGGGCTATGCAGTTGTGCCTACAAATCTAGTTCAGACCTTTGCCCAGGCGCGGTGGTTGAGCGATCGCCATTGCTCCCTCCTGGACCAAGCCGTCTTGGCCCGCTTCATCACCGAAGGTCACCTGGAGCGACACCTGCGGCGGATGCGCCTCTGCTACGATCGCCGTCGCCAGATTCTGATGGATGCGTTGAAGGCGAATTTTGGCGATCGCGTCACAATCCTCGGCGACAGCGCCGGTCTACACCTCGTCGCCCGCCTCCACAGCGGCCTCTGCGATCAAGCGGTGGTTGACCGCGCCGCCCAAGCGGGCGTTTACCTCGCAAGTCTCCAAGATCACAACCTCCAGTCCTGCCAAGGCGACTTCATCCTCGGCTACAGCGAAGTCAGCGAGGCACAAATCGAAACCGGCATTCAGCGCTGGGCTGCGGCCCTCCACCGCTGGCCAAAGACCGTCATTGGTCAGCCTGTAATTGACAAGAAGCCATAACATAACGGCTTCATCCGAGGTCAGCCCATCGGCTGGACCACAGAATTTGGGCACCCTAGGCAGGACTCTCGCTCGGGCAATCCCAGTGTTTTCACGCCTACGCCAACCGCTTTGCCTCCCATTTCCCCAGGCTATGCAATCCCTAGAACGCCGACTGAGGATCCGCAACGGCAGCCTGCTGCCCCTGTTTGCCAGCAGCCTGTTTGCGACTGTGTTGGTGGGGGGCATTCGCCACCTGGGGGGACTACAGCGGCTAGAACTCGCGGTCTACGATCGCTTCACCCAGCAAGAATCATTCCTTGCCATCCCGTTGCTGGGGGCCCCAGCCGCAGCCCCAGGGCCATTCACCGATCCTCGGCTCCTGGTGGTGGGCATTACCCTGGCCGATGTCAAAGCCCAGGACCGCTGGCCGATCTCGGATCAAACCCTGGCCCAAGTGTTGGCGAATTTACAACGCCACGGGCCTTCGGCGATCGCCCTCGACCTCTACCGCGACACCCCCCAGCCCCCCGGCGAAACGGCCTTAGCCCTGCAGCTTCAGCGGCCCAACGTCTTTAGCACCACGGAGCTGGGAGACTTTGGCCTCCATCAAATCGCCCCCCCTGCCCAGGCCCCCGCCCACCAGGTGGGGTTCAATGATTTTGTCATCGATCTCGATGGCACCGTGCGACGCCAGCTTGTGCTGATGGAAGATGGAGAGGGCAACGTCTACACCTCCCTGGCACTGCTCCTAGCTCGGTATTACATACAACACAATCCCCATTCAGGGCGCTCCAGTCAGCCCGGCCCAGCCCAGTCAGCCCACAATCTGACGGTGGATGGGGAGCAGTTTACCCTGGGCCGCCAGCGCTTCCCCAGCCTGTCCCCCCAGGCCGGAGGCTATGTCCAACTGGATGCAGCAGGCTGGCAAATCCTGCTCAATTATCGCGGGGGGGATGCCATTGCCCCCACCCTGAGCCTAGGGGAAGTCCTGGCCGATGACTTCGATCCGGCGCTGATCAAAGACAAAATTATTTTGATTGGCAACACGGCCTCCAGCAGCAAAGATCTGTTTGAGACGCCCTATAGTTCTGGCCTAAAAACATCCTCGTTTCTGATGCCAGGGGTGATCGTCCACGCCCAGTTTGTCAGCCAACTCCTGCGGGTCATGCTAGAGGGTGAGCCGATCTGGCGCTTTTGGGCTGAGCCGCTGGAATATCTCTGGGCTTGGCTCTGGGCCATGGTGGGGGGGGTGTTGTTCTGGCGGCTCAAACATCCGGGAGTTCAGTTGCTGATGGGACTGTTGGGGCTGGGTGGCTTGGCTGGCATCACCTGGCTGCTGTTTGCTCAGTTGGTTTGGGTGCCGCTCATTTTCCCGGTGATGACCTTTGCCATGGGCAGCGCTAGCTTGCTGGCCTATAAGGAGTTTTTCCGCGCGTTTTATGATCCCCTGACGGGGTTGCCCAACCGCGATCGCTTCCTCCAGCTCCTAGAAGAATCCCTGCGGCGACGGCAGCGATCGCCCCTTTCCACTGCCCAGGCCCAATCCATGGCGGTGATGTTCCTCGACTTGGATCAGTTCAAAGATGTCAACGAAAGCCTGGGCCACAAAAATGGCGACCAACTGTTGCTGACCGTGAGCAAACGCCTCCAGCAAGCCTTGCCGCGCTATAGCTACCTAGCCCGGCTGGGGGGAGATGAATTTGGCATTGTCCTCAACCGATTGGCCAGCACAGACCAAGCCCAACAGATTGTCAATCAACTTCAGCAATCCCTTAGCCCCCCCATTCGCCTCCAGGGTCGAGAGGTCTTTACCAGCGCCAGTTTCGGAGTCGCCCTGGCTCCGCCCGATCAGCTCTATCGGGCGGAGATGCTGCTGCGGGATGCCCACACCGCCACCTATCGCGCCAAGGCCCAGGGCAAGGCCCGCCATGAGGTTTTTGCCCAGGGAATGCGGGCCGATGTGGTGGAGCAGTTTCGGCTGGAAAACGATCTCCACCAAGCCCTAGAGCGCCAGGAACTGTTTTTGGTTTACCAGCCCTTTGTGGATCTCCAGAGCCAGCGGGTGACCGGCTTTGAAGCGTTGGTGCGCTGGCAACATCCCGAGCGGGGCCTGATCTCGCCAGGCGTGTTTATTCCCGTGGCCGAAAAGACCGGACTGATTCGCCCCCTGGGGCGCTGGGTGTTGCGTCGAGCCTGTGAGCAAATGGTGTATTGGCAACAAAAGTTCCCCGAACAGTCCTTGATCATCAGCGTCAATCTATCCAGCGAGCAATTCACCGAACCTGACCTCGCTGATCAAATTCGCGCCATTTTGCAAGGGACCGGCATCAACCCAGCCACCCTCAAACTAGAGCTGACCGAAAGCATGATGATGGGCGATGTGGAGCGGGCCATTCAGACGTTGCTGGCTCTCAAGCAGCTCGGCCTCAAGCTGGGGCTGGATGATTTTGGCACGGGTTATTCATCCCTGAGCTATCTCCATCGCTTTCCCATTGACACCCTCAAAATTGATTTGTCCTTTGTGCGCCACATGACCGAAGCGAGCGAGAATGCGCGATCGCCAAAACCATCGTCGAACTCGGCCACAGCCTCTCCATGGATGTGATCGCGGAGGGGGTCGAAAAGCCAGAACAGGCAGCGGCCCTGCTCATCCTCGGCTGTGAATATGGCCAGGGCTACTTTTTTAGCAAGCCCGCGTTGGATATCGATGCAGAGCAGTTGCTTCAGCAAAAGCCAGCTTGGGATTACTAGTAGTCTGGGGCGTAAGTTTGGCCCCCTCACCCCAACCCCTTTCCCACAAAGGGGAGAGGGGCTCCGATCCGGCTCCCCTTCTCCCGGCTGTTGTGTCTTTGGGGGAGAAGGGGCTGGGGGATGAGAGCGGCTTGGGCTAATACATAAACTTCCGCCCTGCTGTACTAGTCTGGTGCCAACAAATCAACGACCTTGAGCGGAGTCACCCAGGTCTGGGTGGCTGCGGCAATGGGAGCCAGTTCCCGATCCGCCTCTAGGGCGGCGAGCCACTGGCGCTGGGCTTCCTGGCGGAGGTCGGCGCTGTCTCGCTCCTGGACTTGACCCTGGCGCAGGCGATTGAATTCGTCCATGGCATCGTGCCACAGCCCGGAGGACAAAGGGGAGTTGGTTGGGGCGATCGCCGCCACCCGGCGCAGGTCTCCCTCCACCACGATATCCTTGGCGCGATCGCCCCCATCACAGATCAGCGAAAGATACCAATAGTATTCGCCGCCCACAGCCAGTTCCGGAGCATCGGCGAACTCTTCCAGATCCAGCGTCACCAAACCGCCCTGTTCAGGCAGCGTCAGCATTTTGCCGTAGAGTGCCCTATTGGTGGCGACATCGCGCAGGATAAACTCCAGCTCGCGGGTTTGCTCGGCTCCATTGATATAAAACATCAAGCTGGGTCGGGCCGCTGTGGTGACGGTGACATTGTCTGGGGGTGCAATCATCGCCAACGTCTGGGGGGCGCTAGAACAGAGGTTTTGGCTGCGATCGGTGGAGCGACTGCCCCGCCGAGGCGACGGGTGGGGGCTCCTCGCCGACTGTCCTCGCCGCTGCGCTGGACCACGGCTTGTCCAGGGAGGGTGTTGCTGGGTTCACTGGCCGCGCTGTTGTTTTGGGTTTGGGCTTGGGCTGGGAGTGTTGGGGCGAGGGTGGCGATCGCGGCGGCGATCGCGAAGCCCAGGCGCAGGCCCGGCCATCTTGCTGGGGTCAGGGTGGGGGAAGCTGGCAGTGGAATCGCCATAATCAACAGGGAAGTCTGGGTGAGTTGGAAGGGCAAAATGCAGTGGGTGAGGAGCAGGCCTGACTGGAAGCGGTGTTGCTCGAACTGGTGTTGCTCAAACTTGGGTTTGCGCCAACCTCGGTTCGGTCCAAAGCAGATGCGGCTCAAACCAGGTTTGGCTTAAATCGGCCAGCCAGTTCCAGGGGGGATGCTGAGCCGTTCGGCTGAATCCTCAGCCCGGTTCAAATGCAGTCCTAGGGAACTTGGTTTCATTTTGAAAGGTTTCCTGGGATGTAAAACCGGGAATTCGCGGATGTGGTGCGAGTCAAGTCTCAATTTCCAGGCGTAAACTGCCTCTGATGAAAGTTTTTAGTCTGAAAGCTTCGCTTTTCTGAAATTAAACAAATCTGTCTCCTCATTTTGCCTCCCATCCATTTCCACATCTTCTATTTCCACATCCTCCATTTCCACATCCTCCATTGCCACATCTACGGGGCTTGATACTTGGGCTGGGAGCGTTATTTAATTTTGGGCCAGGGGAAATCTAGGCTGGGAGTCGGGCTCTGCCCCAATCGTGCATTCCCTGTCAGGTACGGCAATCTACAGCGCTGCATTTCCACGCCTTCCCCTGCCGCCCCTATGTTTTCCACCTCCCCATCCCAGGCAGCTTCCGAGACAGCGGCCTCCCAAACATCGGCCTCCCAGGCAGCCCTGACGGCAGCATCCGCGATCGCCCCTAGGACAGATTTGCCCAGGTCTGGGCTGGCGGGCGATGGGGTTGTCCAAGCCGGTTTGCCCCAAGCTGATTTGATCGAAGCTGGCCTGGTCCCAGGTGATTTCGTCCAAGCGGATCTGGCCGCAGGTCTAGCTGGAGATCTAGCTGAAAAACTGGCCTTGGCCCCCATCCCACTTGGCCCTGCCCGGCC
>JAAUQQ010000266.1 GCA_012032745.1 Synechococcales cyanobacterium RM1_1_8 | reverse complement strand
CAAGTCCCTCCTCCTGCCCCCTTTGAGCCCCTGCTTGCGATCGCTGCGCAAGTTTCCGAGGATCGCCGCTCCATGACGGAACAGTTCGATCTCAAATCCAGTGACGGCCTAGATGGTTTCGCCCAGGCGGAAGGGGATTGTGCTGCCCGTGACTGGGAGCCCCCTGGTTCCGAGCGGGGTTCTGAGAGCGGTTCTGAGAGCGGTTCTGAGCGGGGTTCGGCGATGGAGAACCGGGCTGGGGGGGCGATCGCCCTGGCAAATTCCCCCCGTCGTCCCCAGGAGATAGGCCGATAGGTCAGATGGCTGATGGATCTGCCGATGGACTGGCAGATGGACTGGCAGATGGACTGGCAGATGCTGAACCAGCCCCGGACCCCGCCAATCCCGAATCCAGCGGCTTCCTGCCGGTCCTCAGCAATCTCAATTTCCTCGCCCTCTGGAGCGGCCAGATCTTCTCCCAGCTCGCGGATAAGGTCTACCTCGTCTTGATGATTGCCCTGATCAGCAGTCGCTTCCAGACCCCCGGCCAGAGCATCAGCGGCTGGGTTTCGGCCATCATGATCGCCTTCACCATCCCCGCCATTTTATTTGGCTCCGTAGCAGGGGTTTTGGTGGGCCGCGTTGCCAAGCAGCAAGTGCTCGTGATCACCAATCTGTTACGGGGAGCCCTGGTGTTGGCTCTGCCGTTTCTGCTGGGCTGGGTGGGGGACACCACCGCCTTGGGTGATCTGCCCTTGGGATTTTATCTGCTGTTGCTGATTACCTTTTGCGTCTCGACGCTGACTCAGTTTTTTGCCCCCGCTGAGCAATCGATCCTGCCCCTGGTGGTTGAAGATCAGCACCTCCTGACCGCTAATTCTCTTTATACGACGACGATGATGGCGGCCACCATCGTTGGTTTTGCGATCGGCGATCAGGTATTGGAATGGGCCGAGGTTTTCGTCAGCGGCATTTTGGGCCTGTCCAGCGGTAAGGCGCTCGCCGTCGGCGTCAGCTATGTCGTGGCAGCGGCCCTGCTGCTGTTGATGCGGGTCCATGAGCCGCCCCACTTCCAGGGCCAACAGGGCGATGTCTGGCAGGATATCCAAGAGGGCTTTGCCTACTTGCGAGCAAAAAAAGAAGTGCGTAGCGCCCTGATCGAGCTGGTGGTGCTGTTTTCGGTCTTCGCCGCCCTGGCTGTCCTGGCTGTGCGCATCGCCGAGGTGATTCCTGCCCTGGAAACCGATCAGTTTGGCGGCTTACTCTCCTCTGGCAGCATTGGCCTGGGGCTGGGTGCCCTCTGCGTGGGTCAGTTTGGCCGCAGGCTGGGACGCAAGGCCCTGGGCATCACCGGTAGTATTGGCATGGTGCTCAGCTTGGTGGCCCTGTCGATCTTTACGGAACAGTTGGCCTGGGCGATCGCCTCCCTGATCAGCTTCGGCTTCTTCTCGGCTCTGCTGGGTATCCCCGCCCAAACCGCCATCCAGGAAAAAACCCCCGCTGCCCTGCGGGGCAAGGTCTTTGGCCTGCAAAACAACGCCGTCAACATCGCCCTCAGCCTCCCCCTCGCCCTGGCGGGCATCGCCGAACAGCGCATCGGCCTCCAAGCCACGCTCCTGGGCCTGGCCCTCTTCGTCGCCCTCGGCAACCTCTCCACTTGGTATTTGGGCCGCACAGGCCCAAGGGAAGAAGAGGCTGGCTGAGAATTAAGCTGGCTTAACAATAAATGGATTAAACGGACCACTGCTACAAAGGGCTTGCAGAATGATCTAGATCGCGCCCTGATGGGGTGATCCCCATATCAAGAGATCAAGACAGGACTTAGCCCAACGCGGTATATTGCAGACAAGATTTACGAATCGCAACGGTTTTCAGCCTTTCACTTGCATAGGGCTGATTTTTTACTACAGCTCTTTTTTGAGAGACCGATACTTCCATGCACATCGCTTGGCTCGGGAAAAAGTCGCCGTTCTGCGGCAACGTCACCTATGGTCGAGAGGTCACCAACGCGCTCCTAGAACGGGGCCACCGAGTCAGTTTTTTACATTTTGCCCAGGATAAGGAAGACGAACAAAATAGCTGGGGAGACTACCAGGAAGTCTCCATTCCCTATCTTTTCAAGTCCCAAATCTACACGTTCCATGCGCCTCGCTCCAGCCGCAGGGTGCTGGTGGACACCCTGCGAGATCTCAATCCCGATATTGTCCATGCCTCTTTGACGCTATCGCCCCTCGATTTTCGCCTGCCGGAAATTTGCGAAGAATTGGGTATCCCCCTCGTTGCAACGTTTCATGCCCCCTTCGATCACAAACCCCGCCGCAATCTGACCTCCGGCACCCAACATTTCGCCTACCAGGTCTATGCCCCCTGTTTGCAAAAGCACGATCGCGTCATCGTTTTTTCTACGATCCAGCAGGATCTGTTGATCAGCCTTGGCGTCGCCCCCGATCGCATTGCCATCATTCCCAACGGCGTCGATAGCGATCGCTATTGCCCCAACCGCCACCGTTCCCTGGCGCGGGAATTGGGCGTGGAGCGTACCTTTATCTACCAGGGCCGCATTTCCGCTGAGAAAAACGTCGAAAATCTGCTGCGGGCCTGGAAACACATGGATATGGGCGATCGCTGTCGCCTGCTCCTGGTGGGCGATGGAGCCCTCCGCCCCGCCCTAGAATCGTTCTATGGGCGCGACCAGGGCGTGATCTGGCTCGGCTTCGAAGCCAAGGAACAGCGGCGCATTGAGCTGCTCCAGGGGGCAGATGTGTTTATTTTGCCCTCCCTCGTCGAGGGCTGTCCCTCTCCCTGCTCGAAGGCATGGCCTGCGGTGCAGCCTGCATTGCCACTGATGCTGGGGCCGACGGTGAAGTGCTGGAGGGCGGCGCAGGTATCGTCATCGGCACCCACAGCGTTGCTCCCCAGCTCCAGACCCTGCTGCCCCTGCTGCGCGACCATGGGGACATCACTCAACTACTGGGCGAAAAAGCACGCCAGCGGGTGCTGGAGCGCTACACCCTCAGCCAAAATATCAGCCGCCTGGAGCAGCTCTATGGACAGCTAATCCAATCCCCCCGGACCCTACCGCTGAGTCAGCTCAGCGCATCTTGACCTTCCGGCTGGGCCGCCCCTAGCCTTGGTCTTGGGGAATCTGGTTCTGGGGAATCACCAGTCTAAACGTCGGCCCTGACGCGTGGGGAACAGCCTCAAGATCAGCTGCCCTGCACCGCCACCCCAGCACATAGGTCACACTACTGCCACAGGCCAAAAGCCCGGTGGTCAGAGCCCAGGCCTGCCCCAGGTGGACCTCAAGCCAATAGTCGCAGATGGCCCCGAGCAGCAAAAACGGCAAAACTGTGGCGAGGGAAGCATACAGCCCATTCACCGATTCCCGCACGGCGCGCGTCTGCTCGAACTCCTGTTGGCTTGGTAGAGCGATCGCTCCGCAAAATCAAACCACCACATCAGTTTTCCGATCATCCAATCCACCCCCGGCAACATCACCAGGTAAAAGGCCAAAGACCAGAGGCCCACCCCGGCGAGGGCTGTGGCGCGAATGGAGACTAAAAATGGAAACAGATCCAATAACATTCCCTTTCTCCAAGGGCTGAACCGCACTGAGGGCTGAAAACCGTACCGAAAGCCTGAGGAGATACCCCCCGCCCAACCTGGGCGAGCCAGGGCAACCGCTCAAACCCAGGTCACGATTCAGCAAACATTATCTACAATAATCAATAGTATTGCCAGCCAATACTCCGCTTTTCCAAAGTTATCTTTAAAGTTTGTCGCTTTCCCCATGGTTTCCATCCCCCAGACCGCACCCAAGGCGACACCAGAACCCACCCTGGCCGCCCCCCCCAGTCGATTTTGGCAATGGCGGGGCCATCGCATCCACTATGTCAAAGCTGGACAGTCGCCCCAGCATCCGCCCTTGCTCTTGATCCACGGCTTTGGCGCTTCCACCAACCATTGGAAAAAGAATATTGCTGAGCTGCAATCCAACTTTGAGGTGTGGGCGATCGACCTGCTGGGTTTTGGCCAATCTGACAAGGCAAAAGCGAACTATAGCGGTCGGTTTTGGAGCCAGCAAATTGCCGATTTCATCGAACAAGTCATCGGTCGGCCAGCGATCTTGGTTGGCAATTCCATCGGTGGGTATGCAACCCTCTGCACTGCTGCCTATTCCCCAGCCCAGGTCGCTGGCTTGGTCTTGCTCAACAGCGCAGGCCCCTTCAGCGACGAGCAGCCTGCGCCACCGCCAAAATCCGCCCTCCAGCGCATCCTCTATCACCTGCGCAAAGATCTGTTCCAACAATCCTGGATTCACCTGCTGGTGTTTGCCAACATGCGGCGGCGTTCCGCCATTCGCAAAACCCTGACGCGGGTCTATTTCAACCAGGATGCTATTACCGATCAGCTAGTCGAAGAAATCTACCAGCCCGCCTTGGATCAAGGCTCGTTTCAAGCCTTTTCAGCCATGTTTTCTGGCGCTCCAGGGGAGCCCATTGATGCGCTCCTGGCTCAACTGAATTGTCCCTTGCTGCTGCTTTGGGGCAGCAAAGATCCCTGGGGTCGTGTTGAGCGCCGCAGCCCGAAGTTTCGTCGCTATTATCCCCAGCTCGAAGAAGTATTCCTGGAGGCTGGCCATTGCCCCCAGGATGAAATTCCTGCGATCGTCAATCAACATCTGAGAGACTGGGTTCTAGGGCTATGAGCATCGTCCCTAGGTCCAGGCCAATCCCTCCCTGCCCAACAAGCACAGTCACAACTAGCTCTGGGTCGTAAGTTTTTCCTCCCTCTCCCTAATCACTCTCCCACAAGGAGAGAGGGACTTCGGTCCGGCCCCTCTTCTCCATTTGATTGAGAAGGGGTTGGGGGATGAGTCGGCCCGAGCTAGCCTGAGAACTTCCGCCCTGCTGGACTAGGCAGATTCGGGCTTGGGGATGGAGCTGGGGTGGACCAACAGCTCAGCGGTGGAGCGTTTTTCGACCATGTCCCGCGTGATCGTGCAGGTGGTGACATCCTTGCGCGAGGGCACTTCATACATCATGTCCAGCATGATTTCTTCAACGATGCCGCGCAGGGCACGGGCTCCCGTTTTTCGGCGGTAGGCTTCACGGGCGATCGCCCGCAAAGCATCCGGCTTAAATTCCAGCTTGACATTATCCATCAGCATCAACTCCTGATACTGCTTAACAATGGCATCCTTGGGCTCGGACAAAATTGCCGTCAGCATCTCCTCATCCAGGGGAGTCAGGGAAGCCGCCACGGGCAAGCGGCCAATGAATTCAGGAATCATGCCGAACTTGACAATGTCCTGGGGCTCCATGTAGCGCAGGATATCGGCGGAGCGTTTCTCCCGCTTGGCGCTGCTGAGGCTATTTTTGCTGTCGCTGTGGACAAAGCCGATGGATTTTTTGCCCAGGCGCTGTTCCACGACTTTCTCTAGGCCCACAAAGGCTCCACCGCAAATGAAAAGAATATTGCTGGTGTCAATCTGAATGCAGTCCTGGTAGGGATGCTTGCGACCGCCCTGGGGAGGAACATTGGCGACGGTCCCTTCCAGCATTTTCAGCAGCGCCTGCTGGACGCCTTCGCCGGAGACATCCCGCGTAATCGAGGGGTTTTCGCTCTTGCGAGCGATCTTGTCGATTTCATCGATATAGATGATGCCGCGCTGGGCCTCTTCCACATCCAAATCCGCCATCTGGAGCAGGCGCAGCAGAATATTTTCCACATCCTCCCCCACATAGCCCGCTTCGGTCAGGGTGGTGGCATCGGCCACGGCGAAGGGGACATCGAGCTGGCGGGCCAGGGTCTGGGCCAGCAGGGTCTTGCCGCTGCCCGTGGGGCCGATCAGCAAAATATTGGACTTCTGCAGCTCCACGGTGGTGTTTTCGCCCTGGCCGCCCGCCTGCTGGAAGCTCAGGCGCTTGTAGTGGTTGTAAACCGCGACCGAGAGCACCTTCTTGGCCTCCTGCTGGCCAATCACATGCTCATCCAGGTATTTTTTGATATCCCTGGGCTTGGGAATCTGGCTGAGGGAAATCGGCGCAGCGGCGGTCTTGCGCTTCTCGGGCTGCACATCCCGGCGGGGGGCAGTGGGCGAGGGCTGTGATGGCATGGTGCCTGAATCAAACAGCTCCTCATCCAGGATTTCGTTACAGAGATCTACGCATTCATCACAAATGTAGACTCCCGGCCCCGCAATGAGCTTACGGACCTGCTCTTGGGATTTGCCACAGAAAGAACATTTGAGGTGGGAGTCGTACTTGGGCATGGGAAACCTCTACTGCACAGGAGCGACAGGACTGTTGGGCTTGGAGAGCACGGCATCGATAAGACCGTAGTCCTTTGCCTCTTCTGCGGACATGAAGAAATCGCGCTCAGTATCCTCCTCGATACGCGTCAAGGGCTGGCCAGTGTGGGAGGCCAGCAGTTGGTTGAGGGTGTTCTTGTGATAGAGGATTTCCTTGGCCTGAATTTCGATATCGACGGCCTGGCCCTGGGCTCCACCCAGGGGCTGGTGGATCATGATGCGGGCGTTAGGCAGGGAGAAGCGCTTGCCTTTGGCTCCACCGGAGAGGAGGAAGGCTCCCATGCTGGCGGCTAGCCCAAAGCAGATCGTAACCACATCAGGGGCGATTTGCTGCATGGTGTCGTACATGGCCATGCCCGCAGTCACAGAACCACCGGGAGAGTTGATGTAAATTTGGACGTCTTTTTCCGGATCCTCTGCTTCGAGGAAGAGGAGCTGAGCCACGATGGCATCGGCCAGGGCATCGGTCACCTGGTCTCCCAGGAAGATAATTCGCTCCCGCAGCAGGCGGGAGTAGATGTCGAAGGCGCGCTCACCCCGGCCCGACTGTTCAATGACCGTGGGAATCATCCCGGTGGGGGCGAAACGACTTCCCTGCCCGATCGCAGCCATGGAGACGATCTCTAAGCCTCGGCTGCTGTGGGAAGTCACGCCATAGCCAGCGTGCTGAGATTGGACAGAACCCGGAAACTGGGAAGAAAGCATACGCGACGGCGAGGGGACGAGGTCTGAAAGGAAAGTATAGGCGGTCGTTGGGGCTGGGGGAATGCTTCGGCAGGTTCGGGCAGCTTGCTCGAACGGCGCGATCGCTCCTGGGCAGCTCCATCACCTAACCCTGACCATTATGCCTTAACAACCGGGGCTGGGGCGAGATCCGCTAGACCAATGGGGCTGAGGGAGGTGCTTGGTGAAGGGATTGG
>JAAUQQ010000265.1 GCA_012032745.1 Synechococcales cyanobacterium RM1_1_8 | reverse complement strand
AACCGCCAGCCCGGCACTGTGGCCGAATCCACCCAGGCCCCGACCGTTGCTGAGACCGCTGCATCAGCCGCTGCACCAGCGGCCCCCGCCGCTGCACCCACGCCCGCTGCATCAGCCACTGCCGAAGGCGTGGTCCTGGAGCTGGAGGTGCGCGGCACAGAGGAGGCCTGGATGGATGTTTATGTGGATGGCAAGTTAGAGCTTGAGGGTAACCAAGCGGCTGGCTTCAAGCAGCGCTGGCAGGGCCAAGAAAAAGTGCAGCTCGCCACGGCCCGCCCAGATCTGGTCTGGATTTCGGTCAATGGCAGCAAGCCCCAGCCCTTTGGCAAGTTCGAGGAAGCCAAACCCGTGAAGGAAGCTTCCTTTAAAGCGGGGGATGGCCGCTAGTTGGATGGCCAGCGCTGGGTGAACGGCTCACCCGCCCCGGACGTGCTGATCCTGGGCGGCAGTGGGCGCATCGGCACAGCGGTGGCCTTGGATATCTTGGAGCACACCGGGGCTCGGGTCTGTTTGGCCAGTCGCCGACCCCGCTTGCCGCCCAGTCTTGGTGCCTTGGAGCCAGGGCGGGTTCGGTTGGCCCGCCTGGACTTGACCGAGGCGGGAGCCTTGGCGGCCTTGCTCTCGCCCCCGGCTGGGAGGCTGGCTCCATCCGTCACTTCACCTGTCACGCCACCCGTATCTCCACCCGTATCTCTCTCTGGCAAGGCCGCCTACGACCTGGTGATTCACTGTGCGGGTCCGTTTCGCCAGCGGGATCTGGGGGTGTTGGAAGCCTGCATCGCCGCTCGGGTCAACTATTTGGATGTGAGCGACAGCCCCGACTATGTGCGCTCAGCCCTGGCCCTGGGGGAAGCGGCCCAGCGGGCGGGGGTGACGGCGATTGTCAGTACGGGGGTGTTTCCGGGCTGGTCCAACAGCATGGCCCGGCTGGCCGCTGAGCAGTTCGCCAGCCTGGATCGGCTCCAGCTCAATTATGTGGTGGCGGGCTCGGGGGGCGCTGGCCCCACGGTGATGCGCACCACATTTTTGGAATTGCAGCGGCCTTTTCCAGCTTGGATCGGCGGGGCTTGGCGGCAGGTGTGGCCCTATGGCGATCGCGAACTCGCCAGCTTTCCACCCCCCTATGGCCCAGCCTCGGTCTATGGATTCAGCACCAGTGAAGCGGCGACGCTGCCCAACAGTTTTACATGCAACGAAGTAGTGACAAAATTCGGCTCCCTGCCACAGTTCTATAATCAACTAACGGGGCTGATGGCCTGGGGGCCGCTGGGGCATCTATTGCAAAACGCTGCCGTAGTCGAGGGTTTGGCAAGAATCAGCTACGCCATGACCCAGGTGAGCGATCGCTTCAGCGGCGTGGGGCTGGCCATGCAGGTGGTGGCCACAGGGCAGCCCAAACCGGCCAGGCCGGACCGCAAAGCGAGCTATCCGCCTGCTATCAATTGGACTTTTGCCATGACAACACCGCGATCGCCGCTGGCCAGGGCACCGGCAGTCTGGCAGCGGATTTATTGGCGGGGCGACTGGAGAAACCCGGCGTTTGGCCGGTAGAACAGGCGGTGCCGACGCCGCTGTTCTTGGCTGCCCTGGAGGCGCGGGGCCTGGCGTTGGGGCAGCAGTGGCGGTCCTGAGGCACAATCCGGGAAATTGGTCCGGAGCTAAGCAGAATCGAGTTGGACAGGGGCGATCGCAGGCCCCAAAGAAGCGCCAACAGAAGTCCCAAAGAGGTTCCGTTTGTAAACTTCGCTTTTGTAAATCGTCACAGTCCCCCGTGGTTTTTAACCTGGGGCAGTATCGCAGTGCTAGGATTGCCTGGTAGAGAAGAACCGTAGCAACGAACAGACGCGAAGAAGGAAGAGAGAGATAGATGCAAGAGATAGACAAGTCAATATCCTTCGATGGTAGGGATATTAGACTGAAGGTGGGCCTACTCGCTCCACAGGCCGGAGGTTGCGTCCTGATTGAATCAGGAGAAACAGCAGTGATGGTTACGGCCACCCAAGGAACGGGCCGCCCTGGCCTCGACTTTCTCCCCCTGCTTGTGGATTACGAAGAGCGCATGTATGCAGCCGGGCGCATTCCCGGTGGATTTTTGCGCCGAGAGGGCCGCCCCCCGGAAAAGGCAACCCTGACCTGCCGCCTGATCGATCGCCCCATGCGGCCCCTGTTTCCCCAGTGGATCCGTGACGACATCCAAATTGTCGCCACCACCCTGTCCCTGGATGAAAACGTGCCCCCCGATGTTTTGGCGGTGACCGGGGCCTCCATTGCCACGCTGATCGCCCAGATTCCGTTCTATGGCCCCATGGCAGCGGTGCGGGTCGGCCTCGTGGGCGATGACTTCATCATCAACCCCACCTACAGCGAAATCGAAGATGGGGAGCTGGACCTGGTCGTCGCAGGCACCGCCGAAGGCATCATCATGGTGGAAGCGGGGGCCAAGGAGCTGCCCGAGCAGGATGTGATCGAGGCGATCGATTTTGGCTATGAGGCGGTGCAGGATCTGCTGCGGGCCCAGGCTGAACTGCTCGATGAGCTAGGCATCACCTATGTGCGGCCCGTGGAACCCGAGCTGGACACCACCCTGGATGACTACCTCAGCAAGAAGGCCACCAAGGCCGTCCAAAGGTAATCGATGCCCAGGGCGACAAGGTGGAGCGCAGCGAAGCCCTGGATGCCATTAAGGAGGAGATGGCGGAGGCGATCGCCAACCTCAAAGAAGACGACCCCACCCGCCTGGCCTTCGAAGCCAACAGCAAAGCCCTGGGCGATGCCTTCAAGGCCCTGACCAAAAAGCTGATGCGCCAGCAGGTGATCAAAAAGGGCACCCGCATTGATGGTCGCAGCCTGGATGAGGTGCGCCAGATCGATTGCAAGGTGGGCATTTTGCCCGCGCGGGTCCATGGCTGCGGCCTGTTCCAGCGGGGCCTGACCCAGGTGATGAGCATTGCCACCCTGGGCACCCCCGGCGATGCCCAGATGATGGATGACCTCAACCCCAGCATCAACGAGAAGCGCTACATCCACCACTACAACTTCCCGCCCTATTCTGTGGGAGAGGCGCGGCCCATGCGCTCAGCGGGCCGTCGGGAGATCGGCCACGGTGCCCTGGCCGAGCGGGCCTTGCTACCGGTGCTGCCCTCCACCGAGGCGTTTCCCTACGTGATTCGGGTGGTTTCAGAGATTCTCTCCTCCGATGGCTCCACCTCCATGGGGTCGGTCTGTGGCTCCACCCTGGCCCTGATGGATGCCGGTGTGCCGATCACCAAGCCCGTCAGCGGCGCTGCCATGGGCCTGATTAAAGAAGGCGATGAGGTCCGTGTCCTGACGGACATCCAGGCGATTGAAGATTTCCTCGGCGACATGGACTTCAAGGTTGCGGGCACGGAGGATGGCATCACCGCCCTGCAAATGGACATGAAGATCCATGGCTTGCCCATGGAGAGCATTGCCGAGGCGATTGAGAATGCCCTGCCCGCGCGGATGCATATCCTCAATAAGATGTTGGAGGCGATCGCCCAGCCCGCTGAGAAAATGTCCGCCTATGCGCCACGCTTGCTGACCCTGAAGATTCCCCCCGAGATGATCGGCATGGTGATCGGCCCCGGCGGCAAGATGATCAAGAGCATCACCGAGCGCACCGGAGCCAAGGTGGACATTGAGGATGATGGCACCGTGGTGGTCTCCGCCATGGATGCCCAGGGTGCAGAGCAGGCCTACGGCATCATCGAAGGCATGACACGCCGGATTTCGCCGGGGGATGTCTACCTGGGCAAGGTGATGCGCATTATTCCCATCGGTGCCTTTGTGCAGTTCCTGCCGGGCAAGGAGGGCATGATTCACATTTCCCAACTGGCGGACTACCGCGTCGGCAAGGTGGAGGATGAGCTGAACGTGGGCGATTCCGTGGTGGTGAAAATCCGCGAGATCGATAGCCGCAATCGCATCAACCTCACCCGTCTGGGCATTGAGCCGGAAGAGGTGGAGCGGGTCCAGGCTGCCGGTTCTGCGGTGGTCTAAGTAGCGGAGACTGGCCCAAAGCCACTCTGAGTCACGCCCCAGCCCTAGCTTCCACCATCGAAGTCAGGGCTGGGGCTTGTTTTTTCCTTGATCTTGTTTTTTCCCCATCATTTTTCCCATGCTGCCTCCCCGGCGCGCCTTCCCTCCCCGGCTAGCGACCCAGCTCCCCCTACGGCCTTTGCTGATCCTGGGCTTTGTCCTGCCGCTGATTGGCGTGGTAGGGGCGGTGGAATATCTGGGTTGGCAACGGGAGCAGCGGGCGATCGCCCAACTGGTCGTGCAGCTACAACAGCGGCTGGGCAACCATATCCAGGCAAATCTTGAAAACTTCACCCTGGAGCCCCTGAAGGCCAGCCAATCCTTGATCTTGGCCTTGGAGCGCGGGGATTTGGACCCCGATCGCCTCGAAGACTGGGGGCCTTACCTGGCTGACCAAAGCCAATTGTTTGGACGTTTGACCTATCTCTACTTTGGCAATCGGGCTGGGGACTATGTGGAGCTGATGCGCAGGCCGGGGGGGGTGGATCAAATCATCCTGCGGGAGCATCAGCGGCCCGAGCGGTCCGTGTTTCTGGGGGCGATCGCCCCAACCAGCGCCTCAGGGCCATGGCGGAAGAGCGCTATGATCCGCGATCGCGCCCTTGGTATCAAACGGCAGTGGCGGGGGCAACAACGGGCACATGGACTGGAATCTATCAATTTGTCGGCTCCAACCTCGCTCCGCTGCCGGGGGGCGGCCGAGGCTTGGGGTTTGTGCATCCCTATTACGGCCCCGATCCGGCTGGCCCCGATCCGGCTGACCCAGCCAGCCAGGCGCTGCTGGGGGTGGCGGGGGCAGACTTTAACCTCACCGACTTCAACCGCTTCCTCCAGGAACTGACCATCAGCCCCCGAGGGGAGGCCTTTGTGCTCAATCGAGAGGGCCTGGTCCTGGCCAGTTCCCTGGCCCAGCCCCTGCTGGGTCCAGGGGATCAGCTCCCCCCGGTGCAAGAGGTTGCGGATCCGCTGATCCAGGCGGCGGGGGCCCAGCTATTCGCGCAATTTGGCCCGGATCTTCGCCAGGTGCGCCAGCCGCGATCGCTCCAGTTTGACCTCGCCGGAGCGCGCCAGCTTTTACAGGTCACGCCCTTGGTCACGCCCTTTGACAAAGCAGTGGGGCTCGACTGGCTGATCGTCGTCGTCGTGCCAGAGTCCGACTTCACCGCTGGCATTCGTGCCCATGCCCGCCAGATGCTGCTGTTCTCTGTGCTGGGGGTGGGGGTGGCCGTTGCCCTGGCGATCGCCCTGGCCAACCGCCTCAGCACCGCCATGGAACGCCTCAGCCGGGCCAGTGGGGCGATCGCCCAGGACCACCGCAGCGAGCCCGTCCCAGGCTCAGCCATTTGGGAAATTGACACCCTTGCCCAGGGCTTCAATCACATGGCCCGATCCCTACAGCAGTTCCACCAGCAACTTCAGGACTATTCCACATCCCTAGAGCGCAAGGTGCAGGAACGCACCCAGGATCTGGAGCAGGAAATGCAGATCCGCAAACGGGCCGAAATCGCCATCCGCAACAGCGAGCAGCGCTACCGCAGCCTGTTTGAGGATGCCCCCATTTCCCTGTGGGAAGAGGACTTTTCCGAGGTCAAGGCCTATCTGGATGTCCTCCAGCGCGACCAGGGCGTGGCCGATCTGGTGGCCCATCTGCAAGGGCAGCCTGGGGCTGTGGAAGCCTGTATGCAGCGCATTCGCATTTTGCATGTCAACCCAGCGGCGCTGGAGCTGTTTGGCGTCAGCTCCCAGGCGGAGCTGGTCGAGCGCCTGTCCCGCCCCCACCAGCCTGAGGTGCTCGCAGCCTTTCGCGCGGAACTGATTGCCCTCTGGCGGGGCGAAACCCGCTTTGCCCAGGAGACGGTGGCCGAGACCGCCCAACAGGAAAAAAGCATCTGTTGGTGCAGGGATTTTTGGTAGAAGGCCATGGCCAGGACTGGGGCCGCATCCTGGTGGCGATCTTGGACCTGACCGAGCGCAAGCAGGCCGAAGCCGCCACCCAGGCTGCCAAGGAGGCCGCTGAGGCCGCCAACCGCGCCAAGAGTGAGTTTTTGGCCAACATGAGCCATGAGCTGCGATCGCCCCTCAATGCCATCCTCGGCTTCGCCCAACTGATGCTGCGCAGCCGTAGCCTGGCAGCGGAGCACCGGGACAGCGCGGCCACCATCAACCGCAGCGGCCAGCACCTGCTGGAGCTGATTAACGAAGTTCTGGATATGTCTAAGCTGGAAGCGGGGCGCACCCAGCTCAATCCAGGGGACTTTGATCTGTACCGCCTGCTGGGGGAAGTCCAGGCGCTGTTTCAGTTGCAAGCGGAACAAAAGGGCATCCAGTTGAGGCTGGTGCAAGATCAGCCCTTGGCCCAGCTCATCCATGGGGATGCAGCCAAGCTGCGCCAGGTGTTGATCAACTTGCTGAGCAATGCCGTCAAGTTTACGGCCCAGGGCCAGGTCAGCTTGACGGTTTCTCAGTTAGAAACCGCTGACCTCCAAGAAACAGCCGCCCCGCTGACACTCCAATTCCAAGTCGAGGACAGCGGCCCCGGCATCGCCCCGGAGGATCTGGACCGGGTCTTCGAGCCCTTCGTGCAGACCCAAGCCGGGCGCGCCTCCCGCCAGGGGACAGGCCTGGGCCTTGCCATCAGCCGCAGGTTTGCCCAGCTCATGGGGGGAGATTTGCAGTTGGCCAGCGTCTTGGATGGCGAGGGAGGCCGACGGGGAACCTTGGCTTGTTTGACGGTGCGGGTGCAGCGCGCCCAGGCCCGATCGCTCGCGCCGGACCCGCGAGATCGCCCAGTGTTGGCTCTGGAGCCAGGTCAGCCCCCCGTGCGGATCTTGGTGGTGGATGACAACCCGGACAATCGCACCCTGTTGCTCAAGCTGTTTCAGCCCGTGGGTTTGGAGGTCCAGGCGGTGGCAGATGGGGCGGCGGCGATCGCCGCCCTCGGTTGGCAGCCCCATTTGATCTGGATGGACCTGCGGATGCCGGGGATGGATGGCCTGGAAGCCACCCGCCAGATTCGCGCCCAAACCCGCGCCCAAACCCCCGCCCCCAACTCAGCCCCCAACCCAGCCCCCAAATCATTGCCCTTTCCGCCAACCGGTTGCGATGAGCGCCAGGCCGCCCTAGCCGCAGGCTGTGATGCCTTCGTCTCCAAGCTTTCCGGGCAGCGGAGCTGTTTGAGG
>JAAUQQ010000264.1 GCA_012032745.1 Synechococcales cyanobacterium RM1_1_8 | reverse complement strand
GCTATCAACTCCTGGATTTCCGGATGGGCGAGCTCATCGCGTTTGACTCGTTATCAACTATACAGAACAAAATTGACCTGCGCTCGGATCGTCGGATTTTGTTCTATTCCTGGGCGAGAAGCGGCAAAACTCGGATTTGGAATTAACCGTTGCTTTACCAAGGCGCGACTGAGAAAGCGCCACGCTTGAGTTGCGAGCTAATGTCTGCCTTTCAGAAGCGTTTGTCCCTGAAAAAGTTCCCCGCTGCCAACCGCCAGATCGTTAGCCTTCTGTGAAGAAATTTAACTAAATCTGAAGCTTGGTTGCGATCACCCCCAACCCCCAACCCCACCCCTGCTCTGCCTCCACGGCCACCCCGGCTCCGGCGACTGCATGGAGGTCTTCACCCAGGCCCTCTCCCAACGCTTTCGCACCCTCGCCCCCGACCTGCGCGGCTATGGCCGCAGCCGGGCCTCCGGTCCCTTCGCCATGGTGGACCACCTGACAGACCTAGAAGCCCTGCTGGCCCAGGAGCAAGTCCAGGATTTCTATTTATTGGGCTGGTCCCTGGGCGGGATTTTGGCCATGGAGCTGGCCCTGCGCCACCCCCAGCGAGTCAAGGGGATGATTTTAATTGCCACCGCAGCCCGCCCCTGGGGCAGCCACCCAGCGACCAACTGGACCGATGACCTATTCACGGCCATCGCAGGCTTGATCAATGCCGCCAGTCCCGGTGCCCGCTGGAATATTGAACTGTTTGGCAAGCGATCGCTCTTCCGCTATTTGGTCAACCAGCAAACTCCCAGCACCTACAAATACCTGGCCCGCTATGCCCTACCGGCCTATCTCCAGACCTCCCGCTGGGCCAACCAAGCCCTGGGTCAGGCCCTCCGGTCTCGCTACAACCGGCTAGAGGCCATCACGCAGATCGCCTGCCCCTGCTTGATGCTGGCGGGGGAGGGCGATCGCCACATCACCGCAGACAGCAGCCAAGAGACCGCCCAACACCTGCCCCACTGCACCCTGAAAATTTACGCCAACGTCGCCCATCTCTTCCCCTGGGAGATTTCCCAGGGGGTGATCCAAGACATCGAAAACTGGCTAGATGGCCAACCGCTCGCGCTGCCCTCGCCCTAGCTGGCGATCGCCGTCGCCGCCGTCCCCTGCCATTCCCCCAGGCTGCCCCAGTCATCGGTAATGGTCAATTCCTGGGGCTTGCGGCGGCGCTCGATCGTCACCGTAATATTCTGAGCACCCTCAGCCCGCAGATCATCGCAATAACCACCCTGCGATTCCTGGGCCTCTCCCTCGCTGGAAAAAGGACCGAAGTAGTAAATGCAGCTTGGGGAATCGGTCGTGATCTTGGCCCAGTATGCCAGGCCCAAGGAGCCTAAAAGCCCCAGTAATGCATCCTTCATCTACGTCCCTCAGAAATAAGTGGTTTTAAGTGGTCTCTGGTGGTTTGGAACCCAGTTGGCCCGAGAGAGCGAAACAGGCGAGGCGCAGACTGCATCAGTGCATTCCGGGAGCCATTTTTTCCCATCTCTGCCGTTCGCCCTTGGGGGCAGAAACAACTGGCTGCCTAGGCGACGGGCTGCCTAGGCGACGGGCTGCCTGGGTGACGGGCTGCCTAGGTGACGGGCTGCCTAGGCGACGGGCTGCCCAGGTGATGTACCGTCCAGAGCTCCAGCAAATGGCTTTAATATTCTTGTTATACTCCACCCTTCTCGGGTTTGAAAACCCGTAGATTTCAGTGGGCAGCGATCCCCGAAGCCCGCTCAGCGCTGGGATCAACGGCTCCCGTGACTTTTTGCCAAAAAAAGTTTTGGACCCGGTATGGAACGATTTGTCACAGACCGGGGCAACTCCCAGCCAGGGGAGGAGGGGCGATCGCTCCAATTCTCTCCTACTGAGGCGCGGCCACCTGGCGCTGGCGAAAGATTTCGTAAAGAATCATTCCCGCCGCCACCGAAGCATTGAGACTGCTGGTCTGGCCCTGGAGGGGAATCGAGACCAGGGCGTCGCAGTGGCGCTGGGTCAGGGCACTGATGCCGCTATCCTCAGCCCCGACCACAATGGCGATCGGCCCCTCCAGGCGGGTTTGGTACAGAGGCTGGGGGGCCTCCGCCACCGTGCCATAGACCCAGTAGCCCGCCTCTTGGAGCTGTTTGATGGCGCGGTTGAGGTTGACCACGCGGCTGACGGGCAGGGTTTCCAGGGCTCCGGCGGCCACCTTCATCACCGTCGAGGTGATGCCCGCTGCGCGGCGCTGGGGAATGACCACCCCCTGGGCCCCCATGGCTTCGGTGGAGCGAATAATTGCGCCGAGGTTGTGGGGGTCGGTGATGCCATCGGCCACCAGCAGCACGGGGGCCTGGCCCCGCTGGTCGGCCTGGGTCTGGGCCCGAGTAATTAGCTCCCCCAATTCCAGGTAATCGTAGGGAGAGACCTGGGCGACAATGCCCTGGTGGACGGCATTTTGAGTGATTTGCCCCAGGCGCTGGCTGGTGACTTCATCGATGACCGCCCCATCGGCCTTGGCCCCATCCAAGAGGTCTTTGAACAGGGAATCGTAGCGCAGGCGGGCGGTCACCCAAATGCGATTGAGCTGGCGATCACCCAGCAGGGCAGCCTGAACCGCATGGCGGCCATAGATTAAATCCGGGGATTCCTGGCTCGCTCCGTCAAGTTCGGCGGGGGCTTCCGAGGGGAGACGATCCCAATCGTCCTTGGAACGGCTGCTGGGACGGCTGAACTCCCCTTGGGCAGCGCGGGAACGGGGCGCAGATCGAGACCCGCCCCGCCCGGCGGGTCGGGCGCTGGTGGGTCGGGCGCTGGTGGGTCGGGTGCCGGGGCGAGGCCGCGCCTTGGCAGGGCGATCGGCCACGTGGGCTGGGGTGAGCCGTTGCGGGAGCTGAAGCTGGAGCGAGCGCTGGAGGAACTGGAACGGGCAGGGGCGGAACTGGGGCGATCGCCCGCAGAACCGGAGCGATCGCGCCCCGAGGACTGGCCCGAATCTCGACGCTGGCGGCGCGGTTGTGCCCCTCCCTGGGACTGGGAGCGACGGGCAGGGCGGGGAGGTCTAGCCATGGTGCAAGGGCCGATGAAAGCGAAAAAGGATGGAAAATAGAGAAGCACAAGCCGCAAACTGGGCAGCGTGGCTTCCTGGGATCTGGGAGGTTGAAGGCCAGTTGGGCGGAACAGAGCTGAGCGTTAAACCTGTTTGATCAAAACATGGCGGTCCGGCGCTGGGGCGCGATCGCAATCAATCCTCATGTTCCCCCAGGCTAGCGGTGCAGCAAACGACTGCTGGCCAGGAAATGCTGGCAGACAGATGTAGCTACTCCAACAGATCGAGCTGGGCTAGGAGCTGGGAGAGGCGATCGCGATCGCTCAAGTACAAATAACCCAGCAAAGCCTCAAAGGCCGTTGCCTGGCGGTAGACCTCCTGGCTGAGCCGCCGAGGGCGACCCGTGGCGGCATTGCGCCCGCGCCGGACAATGTCCTGCTCCGCCTCCGTGAGATGCGCCATCAACTGCCCCAGCCGCTGGGCCTGGCGCTCCGCCCGCACCTGGGCCACAACCTGCTGGTGATAGGCCTGGATGCGTCGCGGCGGGTGGAGATGGAGCAGGCGCACATGCAATTCGTAGACGCCATCACCGATGTAGGCCAAGGCTGCCGGGGGAACCTGCCCGGCCTGGAGAGCACTCAAGGAATTGGCAGCCCCAAACAAACCTGCTCCAGGCAGGTCTACCCCAGACTGGCCCGAAGCAGGACGGTATCCAGAAGAACCCAATGCAGCAGAACCCAATTCGGCAGAACCCACCACAGCCTCCATCCCCGCAAAAACAGCTCCACCCCAAACAGCCCCGACCCAGCCAGCCCCGACCCAGCCAGCCCAAGGAAAAGGGCCGCAGGCTCGCAAGTTACCCCACGGCCCACGGCCCCCAGCATTGGATCGACTCAGAGCCTCAGAGTTGTCCATAGAACAGCAGCCAGAAGGCGGCTCCAGAGGTCGGCTCACCCTAGCCTGGAAACGGCTGTCCTGCTGTACTAGTAGTCTGGGGCGTAAGTTTTGCCCCCTCACCCCAACCCCTCTCCCACAAAGGGGAGAGGGGCTCCGATCCGGCTCCCCTTCTCCATTCATGGAGAAGGGGTTGGGGATAAGGTCGGCTTAGGCTAGTACAGAAACTTACGCCTCGCTGTACTAGGGGGAGCGATCGCACCCACCGCAACCCCTACTTCGATTTGAGATTCTCCAGGGCTGCATCCACAGAATCCTGAAGTGATAGAAACTTATCCAAGCGGACCATTTTTACAGTCTGAGTGACGCGGGCATTGGTGACAATTTGCAAAAGACCTTCAGCGGTCTGCGCTTTCTTGGCAACCTGGACCAGCGCACCTAAACCAGAACTGTCAATGAAGTCAATTTTGGAGAGGTCCAAAATCAAATTGCTGGGCCCATCAGCCAGGCATTTTGCCAAAACCTTAATAAAATTAGGCTCCGAAAATGCATCTAACAGACCTGTGAGGCGAAAGATCTGACAGTTATCCCTAATTTCTCGGGTGCCTCGCAAACTCACCGTTAGGGCTAGTTGTTCAGGGATAAGCGCCTCCTTATAGGACTACAAATTACGCCGTTGGACGAACGGAAGATCTAAATGTTAGAGAATCGATCTCGATTTGTCGATTAAGCCATCAACGGTCGCAGCCCGTCCCTCCATTCTCGACCCGGCCTAGGCCCGGTTCGCCAAACATTTCCCACAGAGTATAGGCCAGGGATGGGCCTGCTGCAACAGCCCCCCCAGGGGCAGAAGTGACCGCAGGGAGGGGGCTAGACCACCCCAGAGGGCCACCCATCATTGGGTCCGCCTCCCCAGCTTCGCCAAGCCGCCTCAGCGAGTCGCCTGGTAGCGGCCCATGGCCTCGACAAACTGCTCAAACAGATAGTCAGAATCGTGGGGGCCGGGGCTGGCCTCTGGGTGGTACTGCACGGAGAAAATCGGGCGTTCCCGATGGCGCAGCCCGGCCACGGTGCCATCGTTGAGGTTGAGGTGGGTCACTTCCACATCGGATCCGAGGGAGGCAGCCTGGAGGGCAAAGCCGTGGTTCTGGCTGGTGATTTCCACCTGCTGGGCCAGGCCACAGGGCTGGTTGAGGCCGCGATGGCCAAATTTGAGTTTGAAGGTCTCAGCGCCCAGGGCCAGTCCCAGGATTTGGTGGCCCATGCAGATGCCGAAGATGGGTTTGTCCTGCTGGACGAGGGCCTTGGCTGTCTCGATGCCAGCGCTGACCACCGCTGGATCCCCCGGCCCGTTGGAGAAGAAAATGCCATCGGGATCGTAGCTGAGGATGGTTTCGACGGGGGTGTTTAGGGGCACGACGATGATGCGGCAGCCGTAGCTGGCCAGGCGGCGGAGGATATTGCGCTTGAGGCCAAAGTCGATCGCCACCACGGTCAGCGGGGACCGATCCGGCGCGGCGAGGCGATCGCTAAACTCCCAGGGCGCAGCGGTGGCCTCAGACCATTCATAAATCTCAGGGGTGGTGACGGTGCTGGCCAGATCCAGCCCCTCCATGGCGGGGGCAGCCTGCACCCGTTCGAGCAGGGTAAGGGGGTCGAGGATCTTGGTGGAAATTGCGCCATTCATTGCCCCAGCAGAGCGCAATTTGCGGGTGAGGGCGCGGGTGTCGAGGCCGTAGATGCCGACGATGCCGTGGGCTTCTAGGTAGCTGGAAAGGGACTGGGTGGAGCGCCAGTTGCTGGGGCGATCGCAGACATTGCGGGCGATGACGCCAGTGACTTGGGGGGCGGCCGATTCTTCATCCAGGGAATTGACGCCGGTATTGCCCAACTCGGGATAGGTGAACGTGACCATTTGGCCCCGATAGCTCGGATCCGTCAGAACTTCTTGATATCCCGTCATGCCCGTATTGAACACCACCTCCCCCAGGGTGGTGCCCTTGGCTCCAAAGCCACAGCCTTGATAGACGGTGCCATCGGCTAGCACCAGCAGGGCTGGGGAATCAACGCTGAAGGACATAGAAACCTCTGTGGCAGGCGATCGCCAAAAATAAAATCATGGGGCAGCAGCCCAGCGGGTGGAAGCTGCCGCCGCCTATTATTTCATGTCTGCCCAATCGGAGACGTTTAATTCGCCACCGATTTACTTGCTGCCGATGGTGCGCCGACCTGTAATCCCAACCTAGGCATTCAAAACCTAGGCCTTCAAAACCTAGGCCTTCAAAACCTAGGCCTTCAAAAACGCCACCAGGGCCTCCAGCTTCTCCCAGGCCGCCCCGGAGGCCAAAATCTCCTGGGCCAAACTGAGGCCCGCCTCCAGGCTGGGCACTTTTTCACCCACCTGCAAAGCCAGGGCAGCATTGACCGCCACCACATCCCGCTGGGCCGGGCTGCCCCCACCCTGGAGCACCGCCGTCAGAATGGCGGCATTTTCCGCTACGCCACCGCCCTTTAGCGCCGCTAGGGGAGCCGCCGTCAGCCCCAGGGCCCCCGGATCAATCGTGCTGCGCATGACCTGGCCATCCTGGAGCATGGCCAGGTCGGTCACATCGCCCAGGCCCACCTCATCCAGGCCTTCCCGGCCATGGACCACCACCGCTTGGCGGCTGCCCAACTCGCCCAGGGCGATCGCCACCACCTCCACCAGGGCCGGGTCATAGACCCCCAGCACCTGCCCCGTGGGATTGAGCGGGTTGACCAAGGGGCCGAGCAGATTGAACACCGTGCGCACCCCCAGGGCCTTGCGCAGGGGGACCACCGCCTTCATGGCCGGGTGCCAGCCGGGGGCAAACAGAAAGGTAATGCCCACGGCTGGGAGGGCCGCTTGGATTTGCTCCAGCGGCGCTGCCAGGTCGATCCCCAGAGATTCCAACACATCCGCCGAGCCCACCTTGCTGGAGACCGAGCGATTGCCATGCTTGGCCACGGCCAGGCCCGAAGCCGCCGCCACAAAGGCCACAGCGGTGGAAATATTGAAGGTGGAAGCACCATCGCCTCCCGTGCCGCAGGTGTCTACCACCGGCCCCTCGATCGCGGCGAGGGCAGCGGGCAGCGCCTGGGTCTTGAGTACGCTCGCCATGCCCGCCAGCTCCGAGGCGGAGACGCCCTTGGCCTGGATGGCCGCCAGGATCGCGCCGGAGGTGGCTTCGGGGATCTCGCCGTTGAGCCAGCCTGTCATTAGCTGCTGGGCCTGGGGGCGGGAGAGGGATTGGCGATCGAGGAGTTGTTGGAGCAGGGCAGAGGG
>JAAUQQ010000263.1 GCA_012032745.1 Synechococcales cyanobacterium RM1_1_8 | reverse complement strand
ATGGTGGAGGCGGATACCTATGCGGAGTTTGTCCAGGCGGGGCGGTTGAATCGGGAGCTTGCGCCGCTGCTGGGGGCGGAGGGGGATTAGTTGGGTTGTTGACGTGGGGAAGATTTGCGCCGATTTTAGGGGGGGGGCTTTGGCCGCGATCGCTGACTATCCAGCCCTGGCAGGGAATGCCTAGGCCGCTTTGAGGCAGGGGCAATGGGATTCGATGGAAGCGATCGCTGCCCAGCTTGGGTTGACAATAAGATAAATAAGGTTGACAATGAGCGGGCGTCCCATCATTCAGACAAAGCAGTGGGCAAACTTCGAAAACGTGGCGAAGAAATTCGGCAGTTCATTTTGGATAATGTTACAGATCATCCAAGGGACGTCGCTGGTATCGCAGCCACAAAGTTCGATATTTCGAGGCAAGCGATCAACAAGCACATTCGGCGATTGGTTGAACAAAACGCAATTTTTGCAGAAGGGTCTACCAAGGACAGAAGTTATCACCTATATCCACAAACTGAATGGAAGAAGACCTATTCGCTGTCTGGTCAGCTTGAAGAAGATATTGTTTGGGCTACGGATATCAAGCCACAAATTCAGGACTTCCCTGAAAACGCTCAGGATATTTGGTCTTACGGATTTAATGAAATGCTGAATAACGCGATCGACCACTCAGTGGGTCAAAGCGTTCATATCTTATTAGAAAAAACCTCCGTTGATACTAAAATTGTGATTCGCGATGATGGCGAAGGTATTTTCAAGAAAATTCAAAGAGTATTGAAACTTCATGATGAACGCCATTCCATCCTAGAACTGGCCAAGGGAAAGCTGACAACTGACCCAGCTCGTCACACGGGTGAAGGTATATTTTTTGCCTCACGAATGTTTGATGAGTTTGATATTCTATCCGGCAATGTTTACTTTTCCCACGAGTTTAGTAAAACAGAAGATTGGATTTTAGAAAGTCAAAAATTCCAACCGGGAACGACTGTGGTTATGAAGCTAAAAATAATACATCACGAACGTCAAAGCAGGTTTTTGACCAGTTTTCTTCGGGTGATGATTATGCCTTCAATAAAACAGTTGTTCCGGTTCGCCTCGCCCAGTATGGAGATGAACGACTGGTTTCTCGTTCCCAGGCTAAACGGTTGCTGGCAAGGATCGATAGATTTAAGGTAGTGATATTTGATTTCTCTGGTGTAGAATCAGTCGGTCAAGCCTTTGCCGATGAACTGTTTCGAGTATTTGGAAATCAGCATCCAGATGTAAAGCTGATGGCATTGAATGCCAATGAGAATGTTAATCGGATGATTCTGAGGGCGAAAAGCCATTAAAAGCGGTGGCGGATGCCGATGGGGAGTTTGCCCAGGCGGGGCGGCTGAGTTGGGGGCTAGTCTAGGAATGGGAGTTGAGGGCGATCGCCAAGTATGAATCTGTGCCGGAAGTTCAGGCTTTTTAAGGGCTCGCACAACGTTCCCGTCGAGCACCTTAAAATGGCTTTTGTAACGCTCTAATATTTTGTTTGAAGCCCACTCTAGCCAGGTCTTGTGCGGCTGGACAACTTATAGATTTCCTAATTATTCGATTGTAGCCAACCCTTCACGACTGCTTTCACAATCTTGAAATACTTGTTTTCTGAAATAAACTCATCAATCGCTGTGTCACCGCCCTCTTTTCATGCAGAAATTGCACGTCTTTTTAGATCTGCCTTAGTTACAGTAGTAATGTATGCTACCTAACCATCCTGACTCTTGATTTGCAACCGCTGAATTAGCCAGGTCGCGGTATCCGTATCTTTTTCTGTCTCCGATCGCACCAGCGCCTGCTCACCCATGCTAAGGAAGGAGGTATCTGCCAATACCTCGGGTATCCAATTGGCTACTTAGCCATTTTCCTGACGGTGGGAAGATACCCTAGGGAGTAGGTCTCCGCTAGGTTGACGGCCTACTTTTGCTGGAACGGTGATTTTGTGGCTTTTCTCTGGATTTTGAGCATTGTGGCTGCTTGGGTGACTGTGGTTTTGGCTAGGCATCGCGCCCATCGGCAGCCCAGGGCCTGGGCGCTGGTGCTGGCTGGCCTGATGCTGTGGCTAACGCTAAGCTTCGGGGTGACGCAGCAGCGGGGGGCCTTCGGCATCGCCCCAGCCTGGTCCCAATCACTCCCTGCCAGCACCCCGACTCGTGCCCCGGAAACAGCGCCGGTTTTACTCAATCGCACCCCCGTGATTTCGGTCAGCGGCATCACCGGCCTGACCGCCGAGGAGCGGGCCAATATCATCGCCCAGCGTCTGCAAAATTTTGTCGATGAACAGGGCCAGGCAGGGGTTGTCCCCGACATTCAGCTCGGCGAGAGCAACGGTTCCCCCACCTTGGAACTCAACGGTGAGGAACTCCTGACCGTGACTGAGGCCGATGTGGGGCCGGGCCAGGACAATAATGCCGATGCCCTGGCCCAGGTTTGGGAAACCCAGTTGGAGGGACAACTTCAGCTCGCGATCGCAGAACAGCGTCCTGGCTTTTGGAAAGAGCGGGGCGTCATGGCCCTGGGCATTTTGGGGCTGACCTTTGCCTTTCATGTTGGGCTGACGCTGCTGCTGCGGGGCCTACGCCAGTGGCTGGGCCGCAGGCTCGCCGCCGCTGAGCCCGATGCAGAGCCACCCCGGCTGCTCAATGTCGCCCTGCGTGTTGTCAAGCTGCTGTTGCTGTCGCTACTCTGGCTGGCTTCGCTATCCTATGTCGCCGAGCTGTTTCCCCTAACGCGACGGCTCAGCTATGACCTGCGCCAGCAGGTGCTCAATGCCCTGACTGCGCCGCTGATCCCCATTGGGGAAGGCTATTCCCTCATCCAGTTTGCTCTGCTGGTGGGGGGGCTGGTGGCCCTGGTGATTGGGGCCGGTGCGCTGACGGAGCTGCTCAAGTCGCGCTTTTTGAATGTGCTGGGCATTGAGCGAGGGGTGCAAGAGGCGATCGCACCCTGTTCAAATATTGCTTTATTGTCATTAGCGCGATCGTGCTGCTACAACTCTGGGGCATTGACCTCAGCTCCCTCACCATCCTGGCCAGCGCCCTGGGCGTGGGCATTGGCTTTGGCTTCCAGGACATCGCCAAGAACTTCGGCAGCGGCCTGGTGCTGGTGTTTGAGCGGCCCATCCAGGTGGGGGATTTTGTCGAGGTGGGGGGGTATTCGGGCACGATTGAGCGGCTGGGGGCGCGCAGTACGATGATTCGCACCCTAGACAATCTGGATATTTTTATTCCCAATTCCCGTTTTCTCGAAGAAGAGGTGACGAACTGGAGCCACAATCGCACGCCAACGCGGGTCAAGGTGCCGGTGGGGGTGGCCTACGGCTCGGATCTTAAAGCTGTGGAGGAGGCCCTGCTGGAGTCGGCCCAAAGTAACAAAAACGTCTTGAAAATGCCGGAGCCAGCGGTGTTTTTTACCGGCTTTGGCGACAGCGCTTTGGACTTTACGCTGATGGTTTGGATTGCGCGGCCCCAGCAGCATGTGCGCATCAAGAGCGAACTGAATTTTAAGATTGATGCCGCCTTCCGCCGCCGCCAGATCGAGATTCCCTTTCCCCAGCGGGATCTGCATGTGAGATCGGGCAAGTTGCCGGTGGAACTATTGCCGGGAAGTACGATGTCGCCGGGGGATGGGGGAGCCTCAGCGGCGCAGGAATAGGGCGATGTCGATGGGGGGCACTCAGGTCGCTAGGCCTGGCCTATTGCGCCGGTTTAGCCGAGCGCTGCCGGGCCTGGGCCTTGAGCAGGGATCGGCATCCTGTCGCCAAACCAAGCGGTGGCCTTGGAGTTTGGCGCAGTGGGCCGCGATGTGCTGGTGCCAGCGATCGCCCATATGAGCGTCACCCGCCGGACCACCTGCATTAATCCCCGGCCCATTTAATAAAAAGCGCCATAGACTAGGGCTAGATTCATATCCCTCAGGGGCAATGGCCCAAGGTCATCCGCACCATGGCAAAGACCATCGCTTCCCAGCGCCAGGGTCGCGCGCTACAGCTTTTATTTAAGGCGCTGCTGCTGGCGCTCTTTCCCCTGGCCCTGCTGTTCGGGGCTGATCAGTTCAATCTAACAACACTGCCGTTTTTCTCAGAACCCGTTGCGGAGATCGTTTTGAAGTATCTGCCCTGGCTCTGCTGGGGCTGGGCGGCGCTGTTGGGCTGGCAGGCGCTCGGCCAGTGGCGGCGGTCTGGGGGCAATGGGCCTCGCGCCACGGGGGCTTTTGTTCCTGCCGAGCTGCTTCCGCTGCAAAGTCAGGGTTGGAAGCTGGATAGTACGGCGGTGGGGGGCGATGGACAAATTGTGGCGACTTCCCCCAGGGGCAAGGTCTATTGCATTGTCTTGAAGGGCGATCGCGGTCGCATCGTCAGCGATGGCAAGGGGATTTTTCGCCAATATGACAACACGCCCCAGCCCTTCGCGGCTGATTTGATTGCCCAGACGAAGCAGCGGGCGGCCCAGGTGCAGCGGCGGCTGGGGACCAAGAAGGTCTTGCCTGTGTTGGCGTTTACCGAGGCGATCGTCCACCTGGATCACAGTTTCGTGGCGGGGGTGCAGGTGGTGGGGATGGTGGAGCTGCGGCGATCGCTGCTCCACCTGGAACAGGCTCAAACCTCATCGAGCCCCGCATCCCACGGCCCAGCATCCCCTAGCCCCGCATCCAGAAGCTCAGCCCGAAAAGGCTCAGCTCAGAAAAAATCGACCCCAGAATGAGCCCGAACCAAAGTCCAAACCGAGCACCGTACCGCAATCAATGCCGTGCTGAGAGGATGTTTGAGAATAGCTTTGGCTGTAGCTGATGGTGCGAATAGCCCGTACTTTTGCTTAAAAAAGCGGGCACAGTCTAGCCTGTTGGGTATAGCATCGCTGGCTTTGGCGAATTCTCAAACATCCTCTGTAAGGTAAGTTGAGCGGTATGGTTGATCCAGTCACGATCGCCCCCCATGCCCCAGCCCACCATCCAGTGGTATCCCGGCCACATCGCCAAAGCCGAACGCGCCCTCAAAGAACAGCTCAAACGCGTCGATGTCATCCTCGAAGTGCGCGATGCCCGCATCCCCCTCTCCACCCACCACCCCCAAATCAGCCTCTGGGCCCCCGACAAACCCTGCATCCTCGTCCTCAACCGCCAGGACATGATCCCCGCCGCCCTGCGCGATGCCTGGCGGGACTGGTTCCACCTCCAGGGCAACCCCGCCTACTTCACCGATGCCCAACGGGGAACCGGCGTCAAAGCCCTGGCCAAGGTGGCCGCCAAGGCCGGTGAAGCCGTCAACGATCGCCGCCTCAAACGCGGCATGAAACCCCGAGCCGTCCGCACCGTCGTCATCGGCTATCCCAATGTGGGCAAATCGGCCCTGATCAACCGCCTCGTGGGCCGCCGCGTCGTCGATAGCGCCCGCAAGGCCGGGGTCACCCGCCAACTGCGCTGGGTCCGCATCGATGACAACCTCGACCTGCTCGATGCCCCCGGCATTCTGCCCGCCCGCCTCAACGATCAAACCGCTGCCATCAAGCTGGCGCTCTGCGATGACATCGGCACCGCCTCCTACGACAACCAGCGGGTGGCCGCCGCCCTCGTCGATCAGCTCAAAACCCTACAGCGGCTCACCGATGGCCAGATTGTGCCCCATCACCTGCTGCGCGATCGCTACAGCGTCGATGAATGGTCCGGCAGCGGCGAAGACTACCTCCTTGCCCTGGGCGCTGAAAAATACCAGGGGGACATCGAACGGGCCACCCGCCAAATCCTACGCGACTTCCGCAAGGGCACCCTGGGGCCGATTCCCCTGGAAGTTCCACCCACCAGTGGCCTCCCAGGACCGCCAGAAGGATTGCTCCCAGAAGGATTGCTCCCAGAAGGATTGCTCCCAGAATGATTGCTCCCAGAATGATTGCCGCCAGAATGATTGCCCCCGAAATGGCAGACCCCTAGAATGACCGATAGACTCCCACACCAGGCCACTCAGCGCTTGGGCCATCCCAGCCAGATCAGGGCATAGATAGCATGTCCGAACAGCGATTCTCCATTTCCATCTCTTTGCCCTCGCTGCTGGTCACCGGCCTGCTGCTGCTGCTCACGGTCTTGGTCTGGCAGGTCAGGGGGCTGTTATTAATTGTTATGACCTCGGTGATCGTGGCGGCGGCGATCGCCCCCATCGTCGATCAGTTTGAACAGTGGCGCTTCCCCCGCTGGCTGGCCACGCTGGTGGCCTACATCGGCCTGATTTCCACCCTGGTGGGCGTCGGGCTGCTGGCCGGTCCCACCATCGTCGAACAGGTCGAAAGCCTGATTCGCCAGGTGCCCACCTTCATCGAAGTCGTGCGCCGCCTGCTCGAAGCGGGGGCGGCCCGCCTGGGCGAGACCCAATCGGAGTTGATCAGCGAACTGTTCGATCCCCAGGCCATCAGCCGCTGGGCCTTGGGCTCCAGCCGCCAACTGGTGCTGCGCTCCTATGGTCTGACGCGAAATATTCTTGGGACGGTCTTCAGCGCTGTGCTGGTGCTCTTCCTCTCGGGCTACATGGTGGCCGACAACCGCACCCTGCTCAACGGCCTCGTGCGGCTGCTGCCCCAGCCCTGGGAGGATCGGTTCGCCGCCCAGGTGCGCCCCGTGGGCAGCCGCATGGGGGGCTATATTCGGGGACGCCTGCTGGTGTCGATTGTCCTGGGCGTGGGCATCACCATTGGCCTGAGCTTTTTGGGCCTCAAGGACTACGCCATTGGTCTGGGGGCGATCGCGGCGGTCACCAACCTGGTCCCCTTCATCGGCCCGATTCTGGGCTCGGTGCCTGCGCTGTTGGTGGCCCTGTCCGTGGGCGGTTGGGCTCCCCTCTGGGTGCTAATTCTGTTTGTGGTGGTTCAGAACCTGGAAACCTACGTGCTCGATCCGCTGCTGGTCGGCTCCTCCGTCGGCATCCACCCGCTCTATCAACTGCTGGCAGTGCTCAGCGGGGCCCAGCTCCTGGGCATTATCGGAGCTTTGATCATTCCACCCTGGTTTGCGGGGGTGGCGGTGCTGGTGGAGAATCTCTATCTGCGGCCTAAGGTTTTGGCGGAACGGCGGCAGGTGGTGCTGGCCACGGCTGCCCCGGCGGTGGCGGCGGCGGAGGCGGATTAGGGCTTGGGTGGGCCTGGCGGGTTGGACCAGCGCTGGGGGGAGATTCGGGCCGGGCCGGGGGCAAATTCAGGGGCAAATTCAGGGGGTAAATTCAGGGGCAAGGTCAAGCGAAAGTTCACCCC
>JAAUQQ010000262.1 GCA_012032745.1 Synechococcales cyanobacterium RM1_1_8 | reverse complement strand
CCGACATGGACACCGGGGGCGATTTCCTTGCCCGGAATCGGCACGGTCTTGACCTCGCCGCGCAGGACGCTGCGGATGGCATGCCAATAGTCGGGCACCTTGCCAATGTCCACCCACTGGAAGTCCATGGAAACCCCATAAAACGGCGCATTCTCCGCCACTAGCAGCGGAAACAGGTCGCCGCCAATGTCGAACTCCCTGCCGGAAGGAATGTAGTCAAAGATCTCCGGCTCAAAAATATAAATGCCGGTGTTGATATCCGTGCTCAGGGCCTCGTCCACACTGGGCTTCTCCTGGAACGTCTGGATCTTGCCCTGCTCATCCGTCACCACCACCCCATAGCTAGAAACCTCCTCCCGAGGGACGGATTTCATAATGATCGTGGCGATCGAGGACTTTTCCCGGTGCCAGCGCACCGCTTCGCTCAGGTCCACATCAATCAACGCATCGCCGCACAGAACAATGAACGTATCATCAAAAAAGGGCTGAAAATCCTGGATCTTACGCATCCCGCCCGCTGAGCCGATCGCCTCCCCAATCAGCTCCCCATTGGTAATGCGGCCCTCAAAGGAATAGGCAATCTCCACACCAAAGCGCTGGCCATCGCGAAAATAATTCTCGATCTCATTGGCCAAGTGGCTGACGTTGCACATCACTTGATCGAACCCATGCTGGCGCAACAGCTCCAGCAGGAACTCCATGACCGGCTTTTCCAAAATCGGAATCATCGGTTTGGGGATGGTGTAGGTAATGGGGCGCACACGGGTCCCTTTACCGGCTGCCAAGATCATGGCTTTCATGGGCCTACGTTTCTCCTGTGGGATATGTGACGGGCTCGGGGGCTCAAAGGGCCAGGGCAGGACTCACGTCTGGCAAAATCCAGCCACTGAGATCAGTTGCGGCTAACCCAGATGCTTACGATCTGAAGCTACCGAATTCCGGAGGTCGCTGGTTCAGGGCAACAATCTTCGCAAATTTCTTCAATTAGAGAAAGATTGTCAGAATCGTACCAAAGTAGCCCATCCCAACCTACGGTGTTTTCCCTTAGCTCGCAAAAACTTTGTGGAGGCGCTGAGTCGATGCTGCCTAGGAAGCGGAAGCTGTGATGCTGCTGAGGTTCTGAGGGGCGGCTGCCGCCATTTGGCGTAGCTGTAGTTCTCCATAAAAATCCGTTTGGGCAAGCTCGACTTTTCCCTGAGCCGAAAGGAACAGCATGGCCCAAAAGACGCCAACCCGGTCCAGGTGGTCGCTGAAGGTGTTGAGGGGGCTGCGATGCCAAACCTGGACCAGGGTATCAAAATCGACCCAGCCCTCGCCTAGGCTGGGCAAATCTGCCCAGCGCTCTGTGACAAATAGCCCGAGGCTGTCCGCCATTTCTCCGAGGTTTTCCTTGTGGGCAAGTTGGGAGATGGAGCGCATGGCCTGGCGCTTGCCCATGGCGCGGGCGCGGCTCTTGGGGCGCTGGCTGCGGGGGGCTTCCAGGGCTAGGGCCATAAGTTCGAGCTGTTCGATTAGCTCGGCGAGGGTGACTTGGCGCTTTTGGGGCGGGCGGGCAACGGCGCGGCGGCGGAGCTGACGTTCGAGGTGGCGGGGCAGGGAGACCCGGTGGGGGTCGGCGGTTTCGTCATCTTCAAATTCATCGAACTCTGCTTCGATCGGGTCTTCCTGCTGGGCGAGGGTGTCGGCCTTGAGCAGGACGAGCATGGAGGCATAGAGAAAGGCCTGACCCGATTCCGAGAGGTCCGCTTCGTAGCGGGTGCGGCCAAATTTGGCTTGGCCGCTGGTGAAGTAGTCCGAGAGGTCGTCGAGGTGCAGTTCTTCCAGGAAGCGGTCGATCACATCAATCACATTGACATTCCAGGGATCGATGTCGCCCTGGTCAGCCATGTCGATGAGGAGTGCGATCGCGCGCTGCGCTGGAGAGGCCATAATGGGGAAGCGAGGTCAAACAGCAGAACTCTAGCAGCTCTTGGCAGATTCGCTGTAAATTTGATCGCTATCAAGTAGGATCTTTGTTCTGCTTTATCGTAATCGCTCCAGTGAGAAATAAGCAGGTTCGGAGCTCAATATCCTCAAAATCTATTTGAGTCAGTCAGCCAGGCCAGTGGCCTGGCTGACTGGCTGACTGGCTGACTGGCCGAGCTTGGATCACTCCCAGCCTTTGGCTCTTGCCCCTAGCTTTCTAGGGCGGGGGCCTGGAGGGGGACCTGGCTGAGCTGGGCAGCGGGGGATTGGTGGGCGATCGCCGGTTGATTCAAGCTCGGCACCGCCGCCCGCATCCGCACCGTCAGCTGCTCCGTCGTCGCCTCATACACCTGGGTCAAGACCTTGGGATAGAGACCGATGGAAATAATGGGAATCAGCAAACAGGTGACAATATATAGCTCCCGAGGCTCCGCATCGATCAGGGCCTCATGGCTGGTCAGCTCTTCGTTCTCGGGTCCATAGAAAATTTCCCGCAGCATCGACAGCAGGTAGATCGGCGTCAGCACCACCCCGATCGCCGCCAAACAAACCCCCACAATGCGGAAAGTCAGGGAATAGGCATCGCTGGTGGCAAAGCCCACAAACACCATCAACTCGGCCACGAAACCGCTCATGCCCGGCAGGGCCAAAGAAGCCAGGGCACAGGCCGTCCACATGGCAAACATCTTGCGCATCTTTTGGCCGACACCGCCCATCTCATCCAACATCAGGGTGTGGGTGCGGTCATAGGTGGCCCCCACCAGGAAGAACAGGCTCGCACCAATCAGACCATGGGAGACCATTTGCAACATAACGCCGCTGGTGCCCAGGTCCGTGAAGGAGCCCAGGCCGATCAGCACAAAACCCATGTGGGAGATGGAGGAATAGGCAATCTTGCGCTTGAGGTTGCGCTGGGCAAAGGACGTCAGCGCTGCATAGACGATGTTGACGATGCCGAGAACGATCAAGATCGGCGCAAACTGGGCATGGGCCTCGGGCAACATGCCCACATTCATGCGCAGCAGGGCATAGCCGCCCATCTTCAGCAAGATCCCCGCCAGCAACATGTGGACCGGCGCGGTGGCCTCACCGTGGGCATCGGGGAGCCAGGTGTGGAAGGGAATGATCGGCAGCTTGACGCCATAGGCAATCAGAAAGCCCCCATAGGCCAAAAGCTGGAAATTAGCGGCATAGTCCTTGGCGGCCAGCTCCCGGAAATCGAAGGTGACCACATCGCCGTAGAAGGCCATGGCCAAGCCCGCCACCAAAATAAACAGGGAGCTACCTGCCGTGTAGAGAATGAACTTGGTTGCCGCATAGAAGCGCTTCTTGCCGCCCCAAATCGACAGCAGCAGATACACCGGCAGCAGCTCCAGCTCCCAGACCAGGAAGAATAGCAGCATGTCCTGGACTGCAAAAACCGCAATCTGCGCGCCGTACATGGTTAGCAGCAGGAAGTAAAACAGCTTCGGCTTCATCGACACGGGCCAGGCCGCCAGCATGGCCAGGGTCGTGATGAAGCCCGTCAGCAGAATCAGCGGCATGGACAGGCCATCTGCCCCGACGGACCAGTTGAGGCCAATTTGGGGAGCCCAGGCGTAGCTTTCCACGAGCTGTAGGCCGGGCTCGCTGGCATCGTACTGGGTGCAAAAGGCGTAAATAATCAGCGCGAAGTCAATGAGACCAATCGTCAATGCGTACCAGTGGATGGTCTTGCTCTTTTTCCCATCTTCCGGCATTGGAATTAGGGGAATCGCGAGGGCCGCCACCATGGGAAACAAGATGATGGTCGTCAGCCAGGGAAAGTTTGTGGCATCCATCGCAGTTTAGAAAAAAGAGGTAAAGGATCTCACTCCACAAGCTATCGAGGAATCCAAACCCTGGGCTATGGCCGTTAGGGAAACTTAATGAAGCCTGGGACAGAGGCTCACATTTGGGGCGATCCCCGGTGGTGATTCCCGTTAAACGTTAGAAATGACCGGTTGATCCCAACGTTTTGCGACAGGGAGGTTGTGGGATAGGAAGGCTTTGCGAGGGAGAAGACCCCATCTGCGCGATCGCCCCAAACCGCCTCTCCCCAAAAAAGATCCCAAAAAAAGAGCCAGGGACCTCTCCCCAGCTCAGCATTCAAAAGACATATCGGACTTCAAGACTTCGTTTCTATGGGAGTAGAGGCATAGGCAGATACTTACGGCAGAGATTTGGCAGAGATTCGGTAGATGGCTTAGCGGCGGTAGAGCTGTTTGAGTTGCTGGAGCTGTTCTTTTTGCAGCTGATCTTCCATGGCCACATAGGCCATGTAGTCTTGGTAGTCGTCGATCGTCAGGTTAAAGTCCCGGCTGGATTTCAGCTTCAGCTTCGGGCTGGGTTCGCAGCAGACGGAGCGACCGCAAAAAAAGGTGATGAGGGCGATCGCGGCAACGGCAACTTCCATAGTTCAAGATCCTGGGTAAAGCACCACGGGTTCGGTGGTGCGGGTGGACAAGGGAATTTAATTCGCCAGTGGCGTTAATCAGCCAGTGATGGGCTAGCCCATGATGGTGCCAGCCAATCGAGCGCCGGTTGAGGTGGGAGAAACTCTGGGGCTCTGGCATGGGTTAGACAGGGCATGGGCCAATCTGGGGGATATCTGGGGGATGGAATCTCCGGTGAGACGCTACCCCTTGGGGTGTCTCCCCCATCGGGGGCCTATGTCTGTATTTATAATTCCTTGGCAAAAGAGAACTAATCCGTTGAGACACGGAAGTTTTGGCCTAGGGGCCGGGGCCGGGGCCGCTAGAACGCGGGATGGGGCGATCGCCCTCCCGGAATACTCGGAAATTTGGCGGCGGTTGGGGGCTGACCCTGAAGCTGTCGCGGAACACATGGGGGAAGCCACGGAACTGGCCCAGCGGGAATCTGTCCGTAATTTCTGGGGGGTGAGAGCCCCTAGGTCGCTGAGGCAACCCAGGAACAGGCCCCACCCGCAGTGTCTTGAGGGGTGGAGACCGGTGGGGGAGCAACCCTGCTGGAGTGGGAGGCTGCTCCCGCTAGGCTGCTCCCGCTAGGCTGTTTCCCCAGCTAGGCTGTTTCCCCAGCTAGGCTGTTTCCCCAGCATGGTACGAACTGCGCACCAGGGGGCCGGAGCGCACATGGGAAAAGCCGAGACTGCGGGCAATTTCGCCGATGCGATCAAATTCCGTCGGCGTCCAATAGCGCTGGACGGGCAGGTGTTCCAGGGAAGGCTGCATATATTGGCCGAGGGTGACGCGATCGCAGCCCACCCCCCGCAGATCTTCCAAAGTCTGAAGAATTTCCGCTTCGGTTTCACCGTGGCCGAGCATGATACCGGATTTAGTCGGAATCGTGGGATTGAGTTGCTTGACGATTTGGAGCACCTGGAGGGAGCGATCGTACTTGGCCCCACGCCGCACCTTGCCCTGGAGCCGTTCGACGGTCTCAATATTGTGGTTGTAACAATCAGGCTTAGCGGCCACCACGGTGGTGATGCGGCTGTGCTGCATCAGCCCCGCCTGGTATGGATCCGGCTGTCCGCCCCAAAAATCCGGCGTCAACACTTCAATTTGGGTCTCGGGCTGGCGGTGGCGGATGGCATCCATGGTCTGGGTAAACCAGCTCGCCCCCTGGTCCGGCAGGTCATCGCGGGTGACCGAGGTGAGCACCACATAGCGCAGGCCCAGCAGCTCAACGGATTCTGCGACTTTCTCCGGCTCCTGCGGATCGAGGGGCATGGGCGCATGGCCCTTGTCCACCTGGCAGAAGCCACAGGCGCGGGTGCAGGTCGGCCCCATCAACAAAAACGATGCGGTGCCCTGGGCATAGCATTCGCCCCGGTTGGGACAGCGGCCCTCCTCGCAGATGGTGTGGATATTGCGCTGTTTGACGATGCGCTGGACCTGGGAGAGTTCGCTGGCGCGACCAATGGGGCGCTTGAGCCAGACGGGTAGACCCCCCGCCGGGGGCCGCGCCGTCTCCGGGGACAGGCCCAAAGGTGCATCAGCAGAAGAAAAATGATCAGGGGCAGAATCAGGAGGAAAAGTCATGGTGAAGGAAAACGTGGCGGCCTAGGGATGGGTCTGGCGGGCTGGGATGGGTCTGGCGGGCTTGAGCTGGCGGGCCGAGAGGCGTCTCGCTAGGTTTTCTAACTGTGATTTTCTAACTGTGATTTTCTAACTGTGATTTTCTAATGGTATTTTCTGACTCCTGTATTTTGCCTCCTGCCTGTAGATATAGAAGGATTGGGGCACAAGACAGGAGCGGAGCTCCCATGGCTCAAGGGCCGAGATCAGGGATCTATTTTTCTCTTGGGAGCGGCGATGGTCGCTCTGAAAGGGCTGTGCTATCTTAGCCAGAGGCGATCGCGCAGCCAGCTCTCACCCCAGATCCCCCCTCGCTTTTCCTACAGTTTGTAGGATTTTGCGGCAGGGTTCGGGAGGATCAGCAGCACCGATCCCAGCGGTAGATTCCCCGGAAGACTCCCCGAAAAATTCCAGGGATAGGATTCAAAGCGTCAGTTGGAGAAGCGCCCCGCTCTCCCCATGGACAACAGACCGTAAGGGTTCCCGTGACATCTTGGAGAAGAGTTAGCTGTGGCGTCTAAAAAGATTCTAGTTATCGACGACAGTAAAGTCATTCGAATGCGGGTACAGGACATGCTCCCGACCGGCAACTTCGACATCCTCGAAGCAAAAGACGGGGTCCAGGGGTTGCAGCTCATCCGTGAGGAGATGCCCAGCTTGATCATGCTGGACTTCTTGCTGCCGAAGATGAACGGTTGGGATGTGTTCCAACATATCCAAGGCGACCCCTCCCTGCAATCGATTCCGCTGGTGATCATGTCGGGACGCAAGGAAGAGGTAACGGAGAAGCTGCCGGAGCCGTTTGAATATTTTGAGTTTATTGAGAAGCCCTTCGAGAAAGCCGAGCTAATGGAGGCGATCAAGGCTGCCATGATGAAGGCGCGCAACCGCCCCCACATCTCCGCCTCGCCCACGGGAGCCAGCGCGGGCGCAGCGCCAGCGGAGATCGAAGCGCTGAATACGCGCATCGCCACGCTGGAAAAGGAAGTGGCCACTTTGAAAAGCAGCTCACCCAGGTGGTCGGTTTCATCAAGCAGAAACTGAGGTGACATACTCCCGATGCCGACCGCTTAGGCGGTACGGCGCGGGCTTCTCCTCCGGGTTGCCCCAGATTCGCGTTTTATAGTGAGCCGATGCCCCAGGCCCACTTTTCTGATGATACTACCGTACTTCATTGCCAGTTTGTGGAGGGGGTCACGGTATCCGTCCTGA
>JAAUQQ010000261.1 GCA_012032745.1 Synechococcales cyanobacterium RM1_1_8 | reverse complement strand
GTCCCAGCAGGCTGGGCAAGAAAATATTGGCAGCGAAGATCAGCCCTGCAAGTGGGCAGGAACAGGTTGCCAAAGGAAACCGGCGAGGTTTACGGGGATCGTCTTTGATTGGCATGGGTTCTTGGGGGCAGGCCAACTGGATGGACCAATGCCTGCGCTATACGTTGTCCCCATTCTAGAAGCCGAGCTAACCCCTGGGATCAATCTGTTTGCAGAGGTTCCCCGCGATCGCCATCGGATAGCCGAACCTTGACGATGGGGAATTTGACGGTAGATGTAACGGATTGCAACGAAGCTACGGGAGTGATAGCGTTAGCTCACTTGATGGCGTTTGGGCTCACAGATGCTACTAATGTCAGTATATTTTGCTATATTAGGTCACTGAGAGGATGGACATTTGGTAGTCTAGGCTTATAACTTGCGGCCCACAGGCTTCAACGATAAATTTCAACCATAGATTATTGATGTCAGTTTTCACTTGGAGGAATCTGTCACTCCACTATGTCCTCCAATGCATTCGACTCTAAGCTAGCCCCCACCGAGCCAGCGAAGCGCCCCCCGCCCATGAATGCCCTGCCGCCAGCTCTATCCGTGGGCGGCGGCGAGGCTGCTCTGCGCGACAATCCTTCGGCTGATGCAGCTGAGGGCGGCCAGTCTGTCTGGAGGCCTTGGTTCGATCGCTTTTTCAAGGCTTCTGGGCGCTTTGGCCGTTCCACGGCGGGTTTGTCTGGGGCAAGCCCGGCTGGAGCTGGTTCATCTGGGGTTAAACCTCAACCCGATGGATCAGCAGCGGCACAATCGCAAGCATCGCCGGAACCCGCCTCTCTTGGGCAGGCATCGCCAGAGCCGTCCCTGCCAGAAGAGCCCCTGCCCAAACAGCCCCTGCCCAAACGGCCCCTGCCAGAAGCATCATCATTAAGCTCCAGCGAGAGCGAGCGCGGTCCAGAAAAAAAACCAGAAACCAGCCCAGAAAAAAAAGTAGACCTGGGTCAACTGCTAGAACCCTATGGACTCGCCGGTCTCCTCGCCCAGCTAGAAGCCTTGACCCAGGCCCAAGGGTTTCAACTGGAGCAGCACCGGGACAGCCTGGCTCGGGCCCAGGCGGAGCAAGCCCAGCAGCAGCAAAACTGGCGCAGTCGCTGCGCGTTGCTCGAAGCCCAACTGGCGGAAGCCCGAGATCGCGCCGCCACCCTAGAAACAGACTGCCTCAACGCCCTGACCCAATCCTTGCCCATCCAGGCGGAACGCGACCAGGCCCAGGCCCAGGTCGATCGCCTGCGGGAGAAACTGCGCGACCAGCGCCAGCACCTGGAAGCCCTGGAAGGTCAGATCGAGCAATCAGGCACCAGCCTCCAGGAACAGCAGGTTTTAATTCAGGCCCAGACGCGGGAGCTGATGACGCTGCGTGGGGAGCTGAGCCGCTCCCAGGCCCAGGTGGAGGCCCTGGAAATGCGGCTGTCCCACCAGGGGCACTTGCAACGCCAGCTCAAAGGCTATGCGGACCAGGATCGGCTCAAGCGGGACCGAGCCCGCGATCGCCAACTCCAGTTAGAACAGGACAGCACCGAGCTCAACGCCCAGCTCCTCAGCCTGGGGGAACAGTTGCGCAACGCCCAGGCCCAATCGAGCCAATGGCGACGCCAGGCCCTGGGCAATCGGGAGCAGCTCCAGGCGATCGCCCAATGGGCGGCGGGTTTGGATTCTGCCCCCCTGGGCTGATGCCCCTGCTAGAACCCCTGTTTATGGATCCCGAGGGCGGGCCAGAGGTGGATGCTCCCCTGCTGGATGCTCCCCGGCTGGATGCTGCATCATTGGAGATGGTTGGTTCAGTGGAGACTTCCCTGGGAAATGTTCCGGCCGGGAACGTCTCCCCAGCGGATGTTCCCGCAGCTCCCCCAGAAAAAGCCCAAACCACTCCAGCCAAAACAACAGCGAGCGGTTTGGACTTACCCAACTTTCCGATCACCCCAGATCCAGCCAGCCAGCCCTAATCAACCCCATCCCCCGAGCCCCTCAGCCCCAGCTTCAACCCCCAGGCTCCCCCACGGAATTTCCCCATGGCCCCAGTGCAACCCGGCTTGAACCCGGTTCTCAGCCCAGGCCCAGAACCGGCTTCAGCCCCAAATCCGACTCCGCCCCCAACGATTGACTACCTTCGCATTAGCCTGATCGATCGCTGTAATTTTCGCTGCCAATACTGTATGCCCGAGGGGGCGGAGCTGGACTATCTACAGCGCTCGGCTTGGCTCAGCGATGATGAGCTACTGCTGCTGCTGGGCGAGGTCTTTTTGCCCCTGGGCTTCAGCCGGTTCCGCTTCACGGGGGGCGAACCGCTGCTGCGTCCCCAGCTCGCCCGGCTGATTGCCCGTGTGGCGGCCCTGCCTGGTACCCAGGACGTTGCCCTGACCACCAACGGTTTTTTGCTGGCGGACCAGGCCGCAGATCTCTACGGTGCGGGCCTGCGGCGGATCAACATCAGCCTCGATTCACTTCAGCCGGAGGTTTTTGATGCCTTGGTGGGAAATCGGGGGCGATCGCGCTGGCGGCAGGTCTGGCAGGGAATCCAAACGGCCCATGCCGTTGGCTTTGATCCGCTCAAGCTCAATGTCGTTGTCATACCCGGCATCAACGATGGGGAGCTGCTGGATCTGGCGGCCCTCAGCATTGACCGCGCCTGGCATGTGCGGTTTATCGAATTTATGCCGATCGGCAATGATGCCCTGTTTGGCGATCGCGGCTGGATCCCCTCGGAAACCATTCGCCAGCAGGTGCGAGATCGCTGGGGCCTCGAAGCCGGAACCGTGCTGGGCAATGGCCCCGCCGATGTGTTTCAGATTCCGGGGGCCAAGGGAACGCTGGGGTTCATCAGCCAAATGTCAGAATGCTTTTGCGATCGCTGCAACCGAATGCGCCTCTCCGCCGATGGCTGGCTGCGCCCCTGCCTGCTGAATGAAACCGGCCAAATCGACCTCAAAACCGCCCTGCGCGGGGGAACTGACCTCGCCCTGCTGCGCCACCAGGTCCAGACCCTGCTCCAGCTCAAGCCCGAAATCAATTACAAACAGCGGGATGCGGGCACCACCGGGCGCTATGGCAAAACCATGTCCCAAATTGGCGGCTAGTTCAGGCTGCGGGCCAAAAATACGATGCGGGCAGACCATCAAAAATAAAAATACAGACAAAAAATCCCCTGCCGCAGCCGCGCAAACAGGGGATTCGAAACGTTGACGGATTTGGGAAGAGACGAATTAGACCTTGCGGGAGTAGTACTCCACCACGAGTAGCTCATTGATGTTCAATGCCACCCATTCCCGGTCGATGGTGCCATTGACCTTGGCAGTCAGCTTGGCCTTGTCAAACTCCAGGTGGTTGGGCAAATTTGCCAGGCCCGGATATTGCAGGTTGGCTTCGACGAGCTGCTTGGACGCATCGCGATCGCGCACGCTGATCACATCCCCAGAGCGGATCTGGTAGCTCGGAATGTCGAGCACCTTACCGTTGATGGTGACATGGCCATGGTTGACCAACTGGCGGGCCGCCGGAATGGTGGGAGCCATGCCCAGCCGGAAAACCGTGTTGTCCAAGCGCATCTCCAGGAGCTGCAACAGCACCTGGCCGGTGGAGCCTTGAACGCGACGGGCTTTTTTGACGTAGCGAATTAGCTGGCGCTCGGTCACACCGTAGTTGAACCGCAGCTTTTGCTTTTCTTCCAGACGAACGGCATACTCAGAGCGCTTGCGGCGACCCTGGCCATGCTGGCCTGGCGGATAGGCCCGGCGGGCGCTTTTGCGAGTTAAGCCAGGCAAATCCCCGAGGCGGCGGGTTACCTTGAGGCGGGGGCCTCTAAATCGTGACATAGGTCTAGGTCATCCTTGATGAAATCAATCTTCCCAAGGGTCAAATATACCAAAAAGTTCCACGGGTAACCTAGCAAAATAATTTGCTGATTCGAGCGCTGTCACACAAGGCCCGCGATAGGGCGCCTTGCCCCAAGGGCCCAGTGATGAGGGTCAAGTCAGGCCCCAATTACACCCGGCTCAAGTTTTGCCTCACCACCTTGGCCATCTGGGCCATTTGCTGCTTGAGCTGCTGCATCTCAGCCCGCATCTCAGCATTGTGCTGGCGCAGCTCCCGGACATCGCTTTGCAGCCTTTGCAGCAGCGTGGCGGCATCCAGGGCAACGCTGGCGGCCATAGTCGCCGTTTCCTGGGATTTTTCTTGGGACGATGGGGGATGGGGATGGGAGAACTGGGCGCTGGGTGCTGGTGCCGAATCGGGGGCCGATGCAGGGGAGGCAGCCCCGGCGGCGGCCTGGAGATTGCGCTGTTTGGTTTTGGCCAGGGAGGCTTTGATCGCGGTGATCAGCTTGACCTTGTCGAAGGGCTTGGCCAGGAACTCGAAATATTCAAATAGCTCCCCAGCGTTTTCGTGGACATCTTCTTCGCGCCCCGACATCAACACAATGGGAATCTTTTGGAGATCGGGATAGGAGAGCAGTTTGTGGACCACCTGCCAGCCGTTCATTTTGGGCATGAAGCAGTCCAGGATGATCAAGTTAGGCTGCTCTTGGTGGGCCTTTTCAAAGCCATCGGCCCCATCCACCGCCTCGACAATCTCCATGTTGCCAGGAAGCATTTCTCTCACCTGTAAGCGCATTAGCTTACTGTCATCGATGATTAAAACTTTTTGAGCGGCCATGATGTTTCTCTCTGGTGCAGCGCTGGATGTTGAACCTGTCAGACCTGGGTCAGACCTTAAAAATGTGGCGATGGTGCCGAAATGTTGGGGAGCCGATCGCGGGCCATTTTAAGTTTGAGCAGCTTCATTGTTCCCAGGCAAAGTCGGGCAATTGCTAGGCAATAAGGGGACAACGGTGGACGAATACAGGAGATCACAAGTCATGTATATGCGCCCAGGGCTGGCACGACCACAGAGATATGGCCTGGGAGATGGAATCTGGGAGATGTGATTTAGGGGATGTAAACCACCTTTCAGACCCACCGTCCAATACCGTAGTTATAGGAAGCGCTTTCGATGCTGTAAAGGGAGGAAGAGGAGAATGATCAGGCTCGTTTTATACAGCAAGCCCGGCTGCCATCTCTGTGAGGGCCTGCGGGAAAAGCTGGAACAGGTGACGGCGGTGGCTTTGGCGCTAGAAGAGCGCGATATTACTCAACAGCCAGATTGGTTTGAGGTCTATCAATACGAAATCCCGGTCTTGTACTGGCATTCGCCCCAGGGTCTCCAGCAGCTGCCCCGGCTGTCGCCGCGCGCCTCCGTGGCTCGCTTGGAACAATTACTAATGACCCATTGCGATTAGAATTTGCGATTAGAATCTCAGCGATTGGGGTCGGGAGCTGGCTGAGCCCTGGAGTCCCAAGCCTGAATTCACCCTGGAATTCACCTTTTTTGCTCGGAGGCATCTGGCCATGCAACTGCGATCGCTGTTAACCCAAGTTCCCGGCCTGACGTTCGATGGGGCGCATCCAGCCTTGGACCAGCCGGTGGCGGGCCTGAGCGCCAATTCCAAAACGGTGCAAGCGGGGGAGCTGTTCATTGGGATGCCTGGCAGCCGCGTCGATGGGGGGAGATTTTGGCCGGGGGCGCTGGAGCAAGGGGCGATCGCTGCCGTCATCAGCCCCGAGGCGATCGCCAGCCAGCCGCCCCAGCTGGACCAGAGCCTGCTCCTGATCACCGCCCCAGATATGGTCCTGGCCTGCGCCCAACTGGCCGCTGCCTTCTACGACTTTCCAGCCCAGAAAATGAAACTGGTGGGCCTGACCGGCACCAATGGAAAAACCACCACCACCCACCTCGTGGAATTTTGGCTCAGCCAGGCCCAGCGCAAAACCGCCATGCTGGGCACGCTCTATGCCCGCTGGCCCGGCCACAACGAAACCGCCGCCCACACCACGCCCTTCGCCGCCGATCTACAAAAAACCCTGGCCCAGGCCGCCGCTGCCGGTTGCGACTACACCGTCATGGAGGTCAGCTCCCACGCCCTGGATCAGCGCCGGGTGTTGGGCTGTCCCTTTGAGGTGGCAGTGTTCACCAACCTGACCCAGGATCATTTGGACTACCACCCGACGATGGCGGACTATTTTGAAGCCAAGGCGTTGCTGTTCAGCGACGCCTACCTCCAGGGCCGGGCGGTGGTGAACCAGGACGATGCCTATGGCCGCCAGCTCATTGAGCGCTTGCCGCCTGAACGGGTCTGGAGCTACAGCGTTGAAACCCAAGCAGATCTCTACACCAGCGACCTCAACTACGGCGCAGCAGGGGTAGAAGGCAAGGTCCACACCCCCCAAGGCGAAGCAAAATTCAGCTTGCCCCTGGTGGGCCAATTTAACTTGGCCAACTTCCTGGGAGCCCTGGGTGCGGGCCTGCACCTGGGCCTCGATCTGGCCCAAATGCTCGACGTTTTGCCGCAATTCACGGGCGTTCCCGGTCGCATGGAGCGGGTCTTGGCCGAGGTCAGCCCTGGGACTGGCCCAGAGAGCAGTTCAAAGAGCAGTCCAGAGATCAGCGTGATCGTAGACTATGCCCACACGCCGGATAGCCTAGAAAATTTGCTCACGGCGGCCCGGCCTTTTATTCCCGGTGAGCTGATCTGTGTGTTCGGCTGTGGGGGTGATCGCGATCGCACCAAGCGCCCGCTGATGGGCGGCATCGCGGCCCGCCTGGCCGATCGGGTCTACGTCACCTCCGACAACCCCCGCACCGAAGACCCCGAAGCGATCTTGCAAGATGTCGTCGCTGGAATTCCGGCCACGGTTAGCCCGGTTGTGAACGGCGATCGCGCCGCTGCCATTCGCCAGGCCATCCTCCAGGCCAAGCCCGGCGATGGCGTGCTGATTGCAGGCAAGGGCCACGAGGACTACCAAATCCTCGGCACCGAGAAAATCCACTTCGACGATCGCGAACAGGCCCGCGCCGCCCTCGCCCTCCGCGCCCAGCTCTAACCGAGCCTGTCGATCACGCCAGTTGGGTTTCGGAAACCTCAACCCAACCGACAGACCCTGAGCCTGATCTAAGAGACTTCCAAGTTTCAAATCGTCCTTTTGACTGGGCAGTAAAGCGAGCAGCCAGAAGAGGCAAATCCGGCAGCCATGGGGGCTAGCCCCCGCTGTTAGTTTCTCTGGCCCACCGTAGGTCCGGAAGCCGTCCCTGACGGATCACCCCGCTAAGGGGCTGGGGTGCTTCACCTTGGTTTGGATAATTCATGACGTGGAAGTCCCTAACTGGCCTGCAAAATCTCCCGCGAATCGAAAT
>JAAUQQ010000260.1 GCA_012032745.1 Synechococcales cyanobacterium RM1_1_8 | reverse complement strand
CTGCATCTGGGCGTGGTCGGCGGCGGGGCGGGCGGGGTGGAGCTGGCGATTTCGCTCCTGGCGAGGCTGCGCCAGGCCAGGCCGAAGCATTGGGCTCCAGAGGCTAGCCCAGAACCGCTCCAGCACCAGATCCACCTCTTCCAGCGGGGGCCGACACTATTGCCGAACCATGGGGCTGGGGTGGGGCAGAAGTTTTTGCAGATTTTGCAGAATCAGGGCGTGACGGTGCATCTCAATAGCGCTGTGACCTCTGTTATGCCCGTTGCTGGTACATCGAATAGCGCTGATGCAAGCCCCGATGTCGCCGCCTTAGATCGTGAGAGATACGAACAAGACTTTAAGTTGTTAGTGCATCATGAGCAGGGGGTGGAACGCTGCGATCGCCTCTTCTGGGTCACCCATGCCAGCGCCCCCGCCTGGCTTGCAGCTTCAGGTCTGGCCACGGATAATCGAGGCTTCGTCCAGGTGAGCGACACGTTACAATCCCTCTCCCATCCCTTTGTTTTGGCTGCGGGCGACATTGCCGCCATGGTCAATCACCCCCGGCCCAAGGCGGGCGTTTTTGCCGTGCGCCAGGGCCAGCCCCTGTTTGAGAACCTTCAACGGCTGTTGCAGCAGCAAGAACCTCGGCCCTTTGTGCCCCAGCGTCGGCTACTGGCCCTGATCGGCACGGGTCAGGGCGCGGCGGTGGCCTCGCGCGGGCGATGGAGCCTTGGGCCTTGGAAATGGCTCTGGCGCTGGAAGGACCACATCGATCGCCAGTTCATGGCCCGCTTTGCTGAGCTGCCGGTGATGGCTGCGGCCTCGGCCCAATCTGCACCGGCCCAATCTGCACCGGCCCAATCTGTCCCGGCCCAATCTGCCCCGGCCAGATCTGCCCCGGCCCAATCTTCTCCAGACCAGTCTTTCCCAGCCATGTACTGTGCAGGCTGTGGGGCCAAGGTCGCCAGCAGGGTGCTAGAGCGCAGTCTGGGGCGATTGCGATCGCAGTTTCCAGCGCTGATTTCCCAGGAACCGGACGATGCCGCTGTGCTCCAGCCGCCCGTGGGCCAGCGCCTGCTCCAGACCCTCGACTACTTCCCCGCCCTCGTCAATGACCCCTTTGTCTGTGGTCAAATCACCGCCAACCACTGCCTCAACGACATCCTGGCCATGGGCGCGACTCCCCACAGCGTCCTGGCCTTGGTGCAGGTGCCCCACGGGGCGATCGCCCCACGGAAGAGATGCTCTACCAACTCCTCTCCGGAGCGATGGCGGTACTCGCCCAGCAACAGATTCAGCTGATTGGAGGCCACAGCCTAGCGGGCAATGACCTGGCCTTTGGCTTGAGCTGCAATGGCTTTGCCCAGCCCGAACAACTCTGGCCCAAGGGGGGCTTGCAGCCGGGTCAGGCGCTGATTTTGACCAAGGCCCTGGGCACGGGCACGCTGTTTGCAGCGGCAGCCCAGGGAAAAGCCAAGGGGCGCTGGATCGATGGGGCGATCGCTGCCATGGTCCAATCCAACGCCCCAGCGGTGGCGATCCTGCGCCAGCATCAGACCACAGCCTGCACCGACATCACCGGCTTTGGCCTCCTGGGCCACCTGGGCGAAATGGTCAAAGCCTCTGCCACCAGCATTGCCTTGGAACTCGCGGCCCTGCCGCTGCTGCCCGGCGCAGCAGAGACCCTGGGCCAGGGCATTGTCAGCTCCATGGACCCGGCCAATGGCCAAGCCCAGCGTTGGGTGAGCAACTGGCCCGAAAAAACTAACGAGCTTGAAATTAACGAGCCTGCAACCAACGAGCCACAAGCCCCAGTACCTCGGCGAATTCTCTTCGATCCCCAAACCTCCGGCGGACTGCTGGCGGCCCTGCCCAGGGAGCAAGCGGAGGCCTGTGTGGCAGCCCTGCAAGCCCAGGGCTACGGCTACAGTCGGATCATTGGCCACAGCCTGGCGGAGGGCTCGCCTCAGATTCAACTGATCTGACGTGTCTGAATCTGGGGGATGGGGGCGATTCCTGGTCGTCATGCCTGGCTATGCTCACCCAGGATCTTCGCCAAGCCCGGTACAGCCGCCGCGATATCGTCTTTGACGGACTTGCGCATTTTGCCGTAGACCCCTGTAATCACGCCATTGCTAGATTTTTCGATGCGGGCATCGGTGATGCTGAGGATGGTGTCAGCGGCGCGATCGCGGTTCTCGCTCAAGTGGGCCACGGGATCGCCCTTCTCCAAGCCCTCCGCCCAAATCGGGTCCAAGGCGGTGAGGGTCTCGGGCAGCAGCTTGGTCAGCGCCTTGGGGATATAGTCTGCGCCAATGCCCTTGACAACGCCGTAGGTCGCCTTCATGGCCATGCCCGAAATGCCTTTCTTCGTGGCAACTTGCTCATCCATCAGCTTGGCGCAGTCTTCTGCGATGCTGGCAGGATCCTGAATGGTTTGACTGAGTCCCATGAAAATGTCCTTGGCTTCGGATAGTCGGCTAATAATTTGGGTAGAGCGTAGCAGGCTGGCCAGGATTGTTACACCTGGAGCCTGGGGGTTCCTGAAAACTTTATCTCAGTACGAAATATTCCCAAATCTTTGTGGTGACTAACTGGCTGCGGGTTGGCTGACCCGCGATACAGCGTTTATCAATCAAGTGAGGTGCAGTAGCTAGCATTTGTGAACCATCCTTTAATGTCCTCCTGACTCACTCGCGAGAATGCTTCTTCTATCGCTTTCTCCAGGGCTTGATAATCAGGAGTTTCAATGGAACGCAAGATTGACTTCACTTTTGACCAACAGTTTTCGATGGGGGAGAATTCGGGTGAGTAGGGTGGCAGGAATATCAGACGTGCTCCCACTGCCTATACCCAGGGTTCAAGTTCTAGACGACGATGGATTGAACAATTGTCTAAAATGACGCAGGCCCCTTTCCATAGCTTAGGAATGACTCGCTGAGTCATGAAGGCTTCAAAAGAGAGTGCATCAGTAGAACCGAGTAGATTAACTCTTCCTACGACCTGCTCGAATCCCAGGGCAGCGACCATAGAGACATTCTGGCCTCGTCGGCTGGGCTGGCTCCCTCTGGCTGGTTTCCCTTTCTCAGAACGGGCCATCAAGCGCACCACGGCTAAATTGACACCCGCTTCGTCGATGAAGACTAAATTCTTGGCCGCTAGGTCAGCGACTGAAGCCCGAAACTCAACTCGGGCTTGCTGAACTCGATCGCTTGCTTTGAGGCTTGGATAAAGCGTTTTTTTGACGGTTATATTGAGCTTCTGCCGCAGCATCCGGTCCGTGGTTGAGACGCTAATCAAAACCTGGGTTCGCTCATGGAGGAGCTGACGTAGCTCTTCGAGAGTGGCGTCGTTATTTTCGCCCACTAGCTGTCGGAGAATTTCAAGCTGTGGGTCGTTGAGTTTGGTGGGGGTCTGCTGAGTGCGAACTTTAGGGGCTAGATTTCCGGTTTCACGAGCTTGCTTAAGCAGCTTTTGAACGAAGCTTGCCGCAACTCCAAACTGCCGAGCTAGCTTGCGCTGGGAGATACCACCTTGATGGTAGGCTTCAACTATTTTCTGTCTCAAGTCGAGGGAGTAAGCTTTCACTAATGGTTCGCGCTTAATTCAACAAACAAATCGCGCTGATTGTACCTCAATAGAACAATAAGGGCTGTATGAGCTGTAGCTTGAACAGCCAACGCACATTTGTATAGAAAAATTTATCGCCAGTTATCTTGCTTTTTTAGAGGGGGGGGTATGGTGTACACAAAGTATTGAGACCCAAATACCTCTATTCAAGTCAACAGACGTATTTACTGTTGAGATTGAATCCGTAATTCTTGATCTTTTCTTTCATTTTTGTCTCATCAGCATAGTTTTCATGATTCCAATAATTCTAGCCTTATGCTTACTCAGCTCTGCACCACCTGAAGCAGCAGCACAAGAGGTTTCGACTCCTGAAGACAATGAAAATGTAGATCAGGGCTTCAGAGTTGAGATCAGAAATGTCTCTCCTGCCGAAATGAAGAAGATCCTAGACTCACTTCCTCCACCTCAGGAAACCAAGTTTAGCGAAATGATAAAATTATGTAAAAATCTGGACTCAGAAAATAGAATTAGGGAACCGGATGAGTCCAAAAAAGAATGCAGACAGCGCTATCGAGAACTGCGCAGAGAGTATCGAAGAGAGACTCGCAAATCTGTAAGCGAGCAGACACTTTTGAAGACCCAGAAGTGCGTGCTCTGGCGCGGGAAACCTGCGATAAATTTGGCCCCAGGGTTTGAGTTAAAGAACACTGTGAGAAGATCTACCATGCAATACATTCAATTGACTAAGCGAAGTGTTTCGAGAAAGCTTTTTTTGCATTTTCTTTTTTCCAGCACCTTAGCAGCTTTGCTGTACCCAAAAATTTTCGCTGCTCAGCTTCCTGGCATAAATGTGACAACAGTAATAATACTGGACAGTCAAAACTTGCTGACACATCAAGGCTTGAGATTTTCAACGAGATGCGGTGGTTTTGAGGGCGCTCGACTGCGCGGATTCTTCTGGGCGAGTAGTTGATGGAGAAGTAGGCCCTGTCTACTGTTGGCTAAAACCGCTAGTTGTAGATGCTGTAGTGAGATTCGGACGACCTGCTCAGTGGGATAGCCATGGCTAGGAAGGGTGCGAAACCAGACCGGGAAATGCCGCCAAACGGCCTGGCTCATTTCAAGGGAGAGGACTTGGAGGATGCCCAGTGCGATGGCACTGAGATTGACGAAGCGTTCAAAGGCTTCGACCTTGGCAAGGACCTGTATTTTGAAGGGCTCGGGTTCCTGGGTGGGTAGCTCCAGAGGCTGAGGCCAGCGTTTGCTCGGAGTCATAGCCTTGAGCCAGAAGCGGTATGAAAAGCCGCCGAGCAATTGCAGTAAGGTGCGGAAGGTAAGTTCGATCTTAAAGCGCCAGCCGTAGGCTTGAATCACCTCAGCTCCCGTGAGGCTGAGATCACTCGACAGGAGAATGATGCGTTTGCCATTGGCCAATTGGGTGAGAACGAACAAGAGTCGGGTCTTGGGGTCATCCCAATGGAGCTTGAAGCATTGAAAATAGACCGTCTGGAGCTGTCCATAGAGCCAAACCTCAGCGGATTCACAGGCATCTATAGGAGCGAACAAGTCCTGGAGTTTGACCCGCTCTCCCCACTTTCGAGGGCGACCCGGTAGACGCTTGCCCGGAAGCGGGCAAAACCCCGAATAGACCACCGTTGAACTTCGCACCCGAGAAATCAGATGCAGACCGGCTTTGCGAAACGGACCCAGAACTTTGGTAGAGGCGTAGTAGGCATCCAAGACGGCATAACTGCCTTTGGGCATCAGCATCACACAGAGCTGGGCCATCTTCTCGACCAAGGTTCCTTCATCCTCAGCCACGGCTCCTAAGCCGTCATGGAGTTTGAGCAGCACCGGGGCGGCAAACATCGCCTTCTCCCGGCTCAAGAGCAAGGCCAAGGCGCTGAAATAGTGACCTCGGAGCCATTCCGGCTTGCTCACATCCTCAGACTCCTGGTGCATCCCTTTCACACCGGGCATCTTGCGTCCTTCCTTGCCCACTTTGATGCCATCCCCCACATAGACGAGTTGCCCTCTGAGCCGGTGGGCACAGTGATGAGAGGCGAGCCAGTCTCCCCATCGCTCACAGACCTCATCGATACCGAAGGCACTCGAATGAAACCAGTGCAGCGCCTGCTCGTAGCAGCGTTCTCCTAGACCTAACGCATTTAAGTAGCTCGTCACCGCTGGAGCTTGATGACACAGCAGCACGCCCCACATCAGGATGATGAACCAGTCATAGGTCGCCTCACGCCTGAAGGCGGGGCGCAACTCGGCCAAAATTTGCTCTAGACGCTCGTAAAGTTCCATAATTGAGCTGGCTGATTGGTAGTACTTTCAGCCAGTCTCGAACAGTCCTGGACCTTTTGGCTAGAGGCTGTTCCTTTCTTCTTTTTGGATGCTCATGCAACTATAGAACTTCCCACTGTCCAGTAATAATAGACGAACCTGCATTTCGTTTATCCTGTGGAGATTTGTCGATTCCAACACCTTTCGTTAGAGGTTTTATGAAGTGGACTTCCAAGACTTTTGGGTCTAAGCCTCCTGTGCCAACCCTATCGATGCTTGCAAGTTTGAGAAAGCGTGATTCTACAGGCCCGCGAGAAATAGCAGGAAACTTTGCTTCAAGAAAGGCCTTTTCCGGGCAGTTTGAACTCACTGCAAAGCCTTTCTCTAGAGTTTTAGGCCAACTTCATGGAACAGTCATTTACGAAGCCAGTGGGATATCAAATTTTACTCCAAAATCTGACATTATCCTGTGCAAATAATACCAACAAGAGATTGAAAGTGGTGGATTTAAGAAATGTTAGGGCATTGACGCCCGAGTTCGAGTGGAAGTATGCGATGGCAGAGGGATTGCCAGTTCTTCACGGTGAGATATATCGGCTTATCGATTGGCCAGTTGCTCAACTCTCTCAAAGATTTGATAGGATTAAATCTTTTCAGTCCATTCGACTACCTCCTAGGGAAAGGAGTGACGATTTCCATCCTCTCAAGGTGATCACTGACACGACTAATATCATGGCTGCTTCCATCTGCAATATCAAGTACGATTTGGAGAATGGAAAGTACATTTCAGTTGGTACGGGTATTCTTTCTTTGAAGTCCCAGAATATCTCCTACATCGCAACGATGAATATGGCGACAAGCGATTATATTCCGCTGCGTGTTTCTAATCTAAAAGATGGAACTTCCACGATGCTATTCTCAGAGATGGGCCAGGCGGAAAATAGTTATCAACTCGTCTTTGTCAAAGGGAAGTACTACATCAGTGCAGGTAGCAATTTGTCTGACGACGAGTTTGAAGAAATTATTCAGAATTTTATAGTAATCGAGTAGTTTAGTGCCTCTAATCTAATGTCATAGATTCCGCTGTCGTGCCTTCAAGCATACCCACATACAATAGCGGTGAAGGTGCTTGAAGACTTACTATACGATCGCCATTCTTTCACAGATTTTCTCAACCACCTGTCCTAATTTAATCTTGCCGCCCTAGCCGCCTCAACCAGATCCCCATGCACCTCCGCAGTCGCCCGATCGCCAGCGGCGGCCATCGATAGGTATCGGCATAATCACTCAGCGGCGGCAACGGCGACCCATCCAACTGCGTCACCACGGCCCCCGCCTCCTGGGCCATAAAGGCAAACGCCGCCCCCATCAATAAACTGCGCCCCCATCAACACCGCACCACTCAGCTCACCCTCCAAAAACTCGCCGTACTCGGCACCTGCACCTC
>JAAUQQ010000259.1 GCA_012032745.1 Synechococcales cyanobacterium RM1_1_8 | reverse complement strand
CCAACAGCGGGGAGAAGGGGCTGGGGGATGAGGGCGGCTAAAGCTGGCCCAGGAACTTACGACACCGAGTACTAGCCGCAAAACTCCAGGAACTCGGCATCGATCCAGATTCCGTTTAATGCCTGCGGGATTCCAGCCTCTGTACGGTAAATTCTTTACCCACAATCAATTGCGCCAAAGCCGCTTTGCGGGTCAGACTAGGGAGATACAAACCGTTACCTTCCGAGACTAGACAGCGACCATGGATTTTCAAGCAATTGCCACCGCCCCCATCGATTGGACCGGGGATGGCCTCGTGCTCGGGCTTTTTGAAGAAGATTTTGCTGAAGCGGGAACCCTGCCGGAGCCGCTCACTGCCCTTGATGAGATGCTGGATGGGGCGATCGCCGACCTAATCACCGAGATCAAGTTCAAGGGCAAGGCCCACAGCGGTGCTGCCAGCCGCGTCGGTCGCCACACCCCCGTCAAAAAACTCATCCTCGTGGGCCTGGGTAAGGGCGAAAAAGCCGACTCCGAAGCCGTGCGCCAAGCCGCTGCCAAGGCTGCCAAGCTGGCCAAGGCTCAGAAATGTGCAACCTTAGGGGTTGCATTGCCAACGGTGGGTGATGGAGCCACCACGGTGCAGGCGATTGTCGAAGGCATGGGCCTGGCGCTCTACGAAGACAAGCGCTTTAAGTCCAAGTCCAAGGATGAAGAAGGAAACGACCAGAACGATGAATCGGGCTATCCCCAAACGGTGAGCCTGCTGGATGCTGCGGATCAAACCGCCAGCATCGCCAGGGCAGAACAGATTCTCTCCGGAGTCGTCCTGGCTCGCCAGCTCGTCGCCGCTCCGCCTAATGAAGTCACGCCGATTACCCTGGCGGAAACGGCGGCGGCGATCGCCGCTGAATATGGCATGGAGCTAACCATTCTGGAAAAAGAGGAGTGTGAAAAGCGCGGCATGGGGGCGTTTCTGGGGGTGGCCGTGGCTTCAGATCTGCCGCCGAAGTTTATTCACATGATCTATAAGCCTGAGGGGACGGCGCGAAAGAAACTGGCGATCGTTGGCAAGGGCCTCACCTTCGACTCCGGCGGCCTCAACCTCAAAGGCCCCGGCAGCGGCATCGAAACCATGAAAATGGACATGGGGGGTGCCGCAGCAACCCTAGGAGCTGCCAAGGCCTTGGCCCAGCTCAAGCCCGATGTGGAACTGCACTTCATCAGCGCCGTCACCGAAAACATGATCAGCGGCCACGCCATGCGCCCCGGCGACATTCTCACCGCTTCCAACGGCAAAACCATTGAAGTGAACAATACCGATGCCGAAGGCCGTCTGACCTTGGCCGATGCCCTGGTCTATGCCGATGCCCTGGGTGTGGATGCCATTGTTGATCTGGCAACCTTGACTGGAGCCTGTCTGGTTGCCCTGGGCAACGACATCGCAGGCTACTGGAGCATCGATGATGATTTGGCGGCGGAACTCAAAGCAGCGGCCCAGTCCAGCGGTGAAAAGCTGTGGCAAATGCCCCTGGAACAAAGCTATTTTGAGGGCATCAAGTCTCCCATCGCCGATATGAAGAACACCGGCCCTCGTCCAGCCGGTTCGATCACCGCTGCGCTGTTTTTGAAGGAGTTTGTGAAGAAAACCAAGGCCTGGGCCCACATCGACATTGCCGGTCCGGCCTGGACGAGCAAGGCTGGGGCCTATACGCCAGTCGGGGCTACGGGCTATGGGGTGAGGCTGCTGGTGGATTGGGTGATGGCGGCCTAGAGCTGTTGGTCATTCAACTGTTGGCTGAGGAACAATAGACCAGGGCATAAACAACCGCCGGGGCAAAGTATAGCGCTGTCAGCGTTGCGCCGGAAATGCCCCCGGAGCTGGCGATCGCCAGGGCTGCCAAAATGCCCCCCTGATCAGCCACAAGATAAATCCCACCACCGTCCCTAGAAAAAAGCCGAGGGGAGCCCATCCCCTCGGCTTTTCGAACTCTCCCTCCCAAGCCTTATGCCGGGCTTGAAGATCCATCTTGGCTAAAAGCACCATTCTGGGCGGTGGATACGCCATGAATCCCAACGATTTTGCCGCCCAAGCGAGTGATCCGGCGCATCTCTTCGTTCATGCGATTTAGGGGAACCGTAATGAACGTGTTCTCACTGCTCCGCATGGCGTAATTGGCCCGATCTGACTGCAAGTTTTGCCGCAACCCTTCAACTTCATAGACAAACAATCGATCAGCAAAAGAGAAGGAAGCTCTGCCTAACAAAGCGGGTTTAGTCACCATAGCCATTGCTCCAAAACAATAATATCCTAGTCAATTCCCAATGCTGACCCAGCTATTGGGCCAGGGTGACACTTGCAACTTTTCCGCCCATGGCATTGATGCGCTGTAAGGTGGCCGACAGTGCTTCGTAGGGCACGATAAATGCGCGATTGCTACGACGTACCTTGGGGTAGCGCGGTAGTGAAAGGGCCGCTACTTCAATGCGATAGAGGCGGCTGGAGGCCCCCACTACAGACTGACCAAAGGCCCGTTTGGGGGTCAGTTTGCGCTCAGAAGCTTGGTAAGCAAAGCCTGAACCGCCCCCCGAGGGCGCAATCACTGCCGAAACGCTGTTGCTGGCCAAGTCTGTGGCTAGGCGGGTGCTGGTGCCGGCGACCTGGGCGCGATCGCTATTGGCATAGCCCCGATAAAGCTGAAACATGCGGGTAAAACCCGCGATCTTTTGAGAAGTTTGGGTCGAAAACCCCCGGTAATAGGGAACGATCGAATCCCCAAAACTACAACTGTATTCGTCAGAATCGATATAAGAATCAATGTCCGCATCAAAGCCTTGATTCTCGTAGCGATCCAGATGCTCAATCACCTCCGACTCATCATAGGGGGCGCGTCCCAACAGATGCTTAAGGTTGAGCTCGATCACCCGCGTTTGGAAATGGGGATAGAGAAACTTCTTTTTATAGAGTTCTGACTTGGCCACAGCGCGGACAAACTCGCGCACGGTCAGTTGGCCGTTGCACAGCAGCGATTCAAGGCTGACCAAACGCTCGGAGGCCATGATGTAATCATTGCCAAACACTTGGCGATAGACCGCCCGAATGGCGATCTGGGCGTCTTCCTTGGACCAATCTGGCCGCAGCTCCACTGGGCTGCTCTCGGCGAAGGCGCTGGTTCCTAAGCGCGATGCCGCAGTTGTAATTGCCACAATTTTCCTCCCTCAGGCTAGCAAGAATTGGATAGGGGGTTTGGGATAAACCCGCTGGTTAAACGCAACGTATTCCGTTGGGACAAGCCGCCCTCCCTGGTGCGGCTTGTCCCCAATGGGCCTAGATCCATCCGCCTAAACGGCGGGCTGCCTAGACGGGCAAGACTGACAGCACCTTGGCCCGCTGCTGGTTCAGGCGCTGTAGGGTGGCGGAGAGCTGTTCGTAGCTCACCACCGTCTCGTTGATGCTGCGGCGCAATTGGGTCATGGCACCAGCGCTATTTTGGGTGGAGCGCACCCGGTAGAGTTGGCTGCGTTCCCCCGTGGTGACCCCTCCCAGGGAGGGACCATTGCTCGTCGGGCGAATCGTATTGGCTACATTGCAGGCCAGATCGCGGGTCAACCAGGCCGATTTGTTTTTGCCCTGGGCGCGATCGCTATTGGCATAGCCCCCATAGAGCTGAATAATGCGGTTATAGCCAACTGTCTTTTGCCCCCGCAGCGTCTCAAAGCCCCGGTAGTAAGGCACAACGGCCTCACCAAAACTCTCGTTGTATTCCTCAGAATCGAGATATGAATTGATCTCCGCTTCATAGCCCTCACGCTGATAGAGATCAACGTGAAACGCAATCTCAGACTCATCGGCGGGGGCACGCCCCAGCAAATGCTTATAGTTCAGCTCAATAAAACGCACCTGGGGGGTCGAGTAGAAAAACTTGGTCCGATACAGCTCCGACAAGGCCAAGCCGCGCACAAAATCCCGCACCCGCAGCTCACCTTGACGCAGCAGCGACTCAGCGCTGATGAGGCGCTCGCTAGACATCACATGCTCATTGCCAAACACCTGACGATAGGCGGCGCGGATGGTCGCCTGCATTTCCCCTTCGCTCCAGTTTAGGCGTAACTCAACTGGAGGAGCAGCGATAAAAGGCTCAAATCCCAATCGCTGAGCCGTCGTAGAACTCGACATGCTTAGGCTCCTAAAACGTCTTTAAATATCGGATTTAACACTCGAATGAGGGAGCCTAGGAGCACCCAGGACAAAGTTCCAGGGATACTCCAGTGCTCTTTGTCTTGGCCAAGCAATCAATCGCCTAGCTCAGGGCATTGATGGCGTAGTCCAGATAGGAATTGGCTTCGGTGGCCGCATCCCCAGACAGACCATGGCTGGATTTGATATGCTTCAGCGCTTCCACATACCAGCTGGGAGAGAGGTCAAACGTCTTGTTGATCTCGTCGATGCCGGCCAGCAGGTATTCATCCATGGGACCCGTACCGCCTGCCACCAAGCAATAGGTCACCATGCGCAGGTAGTAGCCAATGTCACGGGCACATTTTGCCTTGCCCCGCTCATCGGCGGCGTGGTTTGGCCCGCTCATTTGGGTGGTGTAGGGGAACTTGCTGTACACCGCCTGGGCGGCAGCGCTCACCAAGGTGTCAGCCTTGTCGTTGAGCGCTTTGGCAGCCTGCAATCCAGCCGCAGCCTGACGAAACCGACCAAAGGCCGTTTGCAGCTCTGTGCTACTGAGGAAACGGCCTTGGGAATCAGCGGCGGCGACGGCTTCAGTAAGGGGAGTTTTCATGGTTTTGATGTTCTTAAATGGAATAGGCAAAAAAGGCTGTAGAACGAGCTGTTTAGATCAGCAGCCTGTCCTAGCTCACCGCTGAAGCGGCACGGTCGAAGTAGCCGCCGATTTCGGACATCAATGCGCTGCAATCGCCGGGGGTAATGCCGTTGCGATCGCCCACGATACCCAGAGCAGCCGCTTTCATTTTGTTGACGCCTTCGGCCACGGAAGCACCGGGCACGCCCAGGGCCAGATAGGTTTCCCGCAGGCCATTGAGGCAGCGATCTTCCAGCACAGAAGCGTCACCTGCGAAGGTCGCATAGGTCACGTAGCGCAGGATGATTTCCATGTCGCGCAGACAGGCAGCCATGCGGCGGCTGGTGTAGGCATTGCCGCCTGGGGCAATCAGCCCTGGTTGGTCTGCGAACAGTGCGCGACCTGCATTGGCAACAATGATGATGCGCTACCGGTCAAACGGTTTACTGCATCAACCCGCTTATTGCCGTCGGCGACCATGGCGCTAAGCGCATCAATTTCAGAGCCACTGAGGTAAGCGCCCCTCGCATCGGCTTGGGCAACAACTTTTGTAAAAGCGTCTAGCATTCTGACAGCTCCTTATATTAATCAAAAAGGTTTCTAAACAAGGGACAAAAACTTGTCTCAGCTCACGAGAAGTCGGCAGAAAAGCCTGCCAATTAAGCCGCAGTGATAAGCTCGATTGGAAAGGCAAAATTTTGCTTTAACTCAAGGAGACTACCCTAGGCAATCGTGAACGAGCAGGCCCGAGGATTGGATCTAAGGTTGTCAGCACATCTCCCAAACCCACCGCCGATGGTTTCCCAACAGCGGCATTCAGAGGTTTAGGGAGTTGATTCTGCTCTGGGATGAGACAAGAATCAGTGCCATTTGAACTACTTCGATTAAAGCAATTCATCTGTGCAAATCTTGTGCAAAGGCAAAATATAAACTTATGCAAAGATTGTTCAGCTAACCTTTTGCAAGGGTGAGATCGGGCCGGGTATCAACGTAAATTTATGCGAAGCTTAGGATCGCATTGGCCTGCTTTAGGCATCACTGTCAAACAGGATCGTCTTCATATATCGATCTGCCCATTCGTTGCCGAAGGAGGTTTCGAGAATGCGTCGGGTTTTATCGTTCTGACATTGCTGATAGCAGTAGTAGCGATGTCCAGCCCGGATTTCGGCACGCTCCTGGGGAGATTCTAGAAGGGGAGCGGCCTGGGAAAACTGACAGTGCAGGGTCAGGCTGGCGCACACATAGTCGAGAAATTGTGCTTCTTCCTCTGGGGTCTGGGGACTAACAAACAGGCAAAAGGGCGAGAAGATATCGCCCCAGGCGGGAAGCTGGCGTACTCGTTGAAATATAGGTCGAGGCAGTTGTGCGAGGGCCTGGTCATAGACCGGGGGCATCAGGCTGATGGGCTCTAGGCCCAGTCGGGGCTCGCGCTTGACTGGGGAGAGGTCGGCGATCGCCGCACTAATAGCATCGCTGCGGCCCACCAGATCCGCCCCAAAGATGGGCAGGTTGTAGGTCTTACGCGGAAACATGACGCAGTGGAGGATGTGGAGGCGATCGCTCACCCGCGCCAATTCCAGATGGAGTTTGCGAAATTGACGGGTTTGGTAGCAGCGATTTTCGATCACCAGCCGCTCCCCTTCTAGGCTACCTTCGACAAAGCCTAAGTCATCGGGAATGGGATAGGGGTGAGGTCTAAATGGGCTCGCCAAATCATCCTCAATGCTCTGGGTCAATTGTTGAATAAAGGGATTTTGCGTGATTTGAGCCGTGATTTGGGCGGTGGTCCGGTGCATCGTTTGGTGCTTGGTCTTGGCTGTGATTTGGGGTGAGCGTTGCGAGGAGGTAACCATGGGGAAATGCTATGGTGAGGGTTAGGGCAAGGGTCTGTGGCCCTCAGCTTGCCGTAACAGTTGTGCAAATCCTGTGCATGGCCTGGCCCAGAGGCAAAATTACGCCAATATTAAGCAAAATTAAGCAGATTGAACCGCCCGAACCCGTTGGAGACGACTGCAAACGCGCTGGGCTAGTTCTCCCATCGCAACGGGCTTCAACAGATAGTCATCGGCCCCTGCCGCAAAGGCCAACTGTTGGCTCTTTGAATCATTAAGAATGCTTAAGAAAAGGATGGGAAGCGCTTGCCAATGGGGGTCATGGCGCACGATTTGGCAGAGTTCAAAGCCATCGATCTCTGGAATTTTGGCATCAAGAATCAGGGCATCGGGCTGGACTGACTGGAGGACCTGCCAAAAGGATTGGGGATCTGCCAGGGTCGTGACGCTAAAGCCGTGGGGTTGCAGTTGGTGGAGCAGCAGGCTCAGCCAATGGGGGTCGTCATCCACCACCATGACGTTGACCGGCCGCCGCTGGAGCCCTGGGAATTGTTGGGCTGAGGGGGGCTGTGCAGTGAGGATTTGTCCGAGGGAATGGTCAGACTGAAGCCAGAACTGACCGCCGAGCTGGAGGCAGGGAGGCGATCGCGATCGCCCAAAACCCAACCAGGGGAAGTCTGGCCTAGGGCCAGCTTTCCGATTGGGCCATCGTCGGGGCCGG
>JAAUQQ010000258.1 GCA_012032745.1 Synechococcales cyanobacterium RM1_1_8 | reverse complement strand
ATCGCGCACCGCTTCATCGTCATGGCGAAGATCCGCAAGGAGTAATTCGATCCCAGAATCCATGGTTAACCTTGGCCCTGGGCCAGCAGTCGGCTGGGAGGAAGCTCCCCTCCCCACTCCACTATAGCGACAGTGCCAGGGTTTATGGCAGCGTAGCCAATCGCTTTGCCCAAGCCAGCCCCAGGCTGTGCGCCCGCTGCTATGTATCCTACTGCCGGTCTCTTAGCGGTCTCTTAGCGGCCTCGACCCGCCCGGATCAACTCCTGCTCGACATCGCGCAGAGAAGCTCCCCGAGCAATCTTACGGCTATAGGTTTCATAGCCGCTGGGGTCAATACCGCGTCCCAAAATGCGTTGGTAGAGCTCATCCAGCGCTTTCTCCGCTTCATCGCTCTGGGCTAGGTCCCGGCGGACTTGATCTAGGCTCCAGCCCTGCTCCAAGCGTCGGCTGTAGGTCCGCAGACCGCTGCTGTCGATATTGCGCCCCAGGACGTCTCGGTAGATGTCGTCGAGCCGATCATAGAGGTCGGAGAGGTTGCGCTGGGAGGTGGCTCGGCCATTGCTGCCTCGGAGCCCGCCGCGATCGCGCCCATAGCGCGATTGAGAAATTTCACTGCGGCTGGCGGCTCGGCCACAGTAGACTTCGCCACTGTTTTGCTCAACGATACAAATCTGCTGGACTTGGGCGAGAGCTGCTGGGCTGATCAAGGAAACTGCCAGGGCAGCAGCAGCAAGAAACATACCCCGGTAGGAGCGATAAAAAGTCATGGGTCAGGCCTTCGCAAACAGACAACATTCAAATTGGCCCCGATGCCAACTAATTGGGAGATCAGGGGATTTCAGCGAGGATTCAAATCGATCCGCTTCAAACCACAAACAGAGATATCCGCACCCGTTGAGGTTTTAGATAGGAATTGAGCGTCAGAAGTTCCCCGTTGAGCTCGATTATGACCATCCAGCCCCTCGCATCGGCTTGCATCCTGGCGATGGTGCGTTCGCCAGGGCCCTGGGTCATCCGATTAGCCGGACCCTGCTTCGAGTTGGGTGATACGGGCTTCGAGATTGCGGAGGTCTTGCCTGAGTTCAATCACCAGGGTGGCGAGGTTTTGAAATTGGGGGTCGGGACTGCTGGGCTGCCCTGGGGGAAGGGGTGCGGCTGGGGCGGGAGGTGAAGGTGATGGGCGGGAGATTTGGGATTGCGATCGCAGTTGCCCCACGTCTCGCTGAAGCTGACGCAGGTTGATTTCCAGATTGGCGACTTTGCCGTCGAGGTGGGAGTTGTTGAGGGTGGGGAAGTTGTCCTGGGCTAGGCTGCGGTTGGCACAGAGCAGCAGGCCCAGGCTGAGTAGGCCAATCCAAAACCAGTGGAGGTGTTGTTTCATTCCTTTGCTCCAAGCCCGATGGATAGCTTTAGGCTAGCGCAGGTCGCCAGGCTGCTGGTTTGGTGTGCTGGGAGATAGTGCAGCAGCCTTATGTACTATTTCTGTTCCTGCACCCAGCGCCGCACCGATCGCGCCCAGCTCGTCTCCCCCATTTCCTGGGCCTGAGCTAACAGCGCAGTCACATTTGCAGCGCTGAGCAACGGAATGGCGACAGACTGCTCTATCTCCACATACTCGTCATCCACAAGTTGTAAAAACGCCAGCAGCTCGCCATCAAAGCGCCAAACTTCGCTCACGCCCAGGGCTTGATAAATCGGCAGGCGGGGCAGCGACAAACTCGTGATATCGATTTCGATGGCTAAATCTGGTGGCGGGTCAAAGGCTAAATCGATATCCATGCGATTGCGAATCACAGCTTCATTTTGAATGTAGTAACATTCATCCGCTTCTACGCCTTTCGTTAAATCGGGGCGTCGCCAGGTGCAAGAACTCAAACTGCGAATCTCGATTTCCAGTTCTTCAGTCAGGATTTCAACGATTCGACCTAGCCAGCGCTTGTAACTTTCGTGGGGGGGCTTGGGCATCCAGATCTCTAACATGCCGTTGTCGTAGGTCAGTCGCTTGCTGGGTTGCGACTCTAGGTCGTCAACAAGTGCCTCAAAGGTTTCCCAGGCAATGTTTTGCAACAGCACATGCTCCCGCTCTGTTGCTTGGGGTGGCTGTTGTCTGACTGCGGTGACCATCTCTGCTGTCCTCCGGCGACTGAACCAATTTCGGACTAGCCCAAGCCTATCGCTCCCAAATCGCCATAGCAAGACACCCGGTGTTTCGGAAAACACCAGGTGTCTGAGTCACAAGCTTGGCCTAAGGATTATGCCTCGTCTTCCGCTGCCTTCGGCACGTAAGTAGACCTCACCTCCAGCTCCGCCAACTGCTTGTCATCCACATTGGCTGGGGCATCGGTGAGCAGGCAGCGGGCTTGCTGGGTCTTGGGGAAGGCGATGGTGTCGCGGATGGAAGCTTCGCCCGTAATTAGCATGACCAGGCGATCGAGGCCGAAGGCGATACCGCCGTGGGGCGGGGTGCCGTATTCGAAGGCGTTGAGCAGGAAGCCGAATTTCTCCTGGGCCTCTGCATCGCTGAGGCCGATCGCCGCAAACACCTTCTCCTGGACCTCCCGCTGGTAAATCCGCAGGCTGCCGCCGCCCAGCTCTGTGCCGTTGAGCACCATGTCATAGGCGATCGCCCTTGCCGTCTTCAAGTCATCAATATCCTCAGGATTGGGCGCGGTGAAGGGATGGTGCAGGGCCTCCAGGCGCTTCTCATCTTCGTTCCACTCAAACATGGGAAATTCCGTCACCCAGAGGAAGTTGAGCTGGTCTTCGCTATAGAGCTTCATTTCCTTGGCGACAAATTGGCGCACGCGGTCCAGGGACTTGTTGACGGTGCCTTCGTCCGCTGCGCCGAACAGCAGCAGGGTGCCGGGCTGGGCCTGGGTGCGCCGGAGGATTTCGGCCTTCATTTCATCGGTGAGCCCGGTTTTAATCGCGCCGATGGTGTCCAGCTCGCCGCCTTCGCGGACGCGGATGTAGGCCAGGCCCTTGGCACCGGCTTCGGCGGCTTCGCGGAAGATGTCGCCGCCGGGCTTGATGCGGACGTTGGAGATGACGTCGTTGCCGCCGGGGATGGGCAGGATTTTGACGATGCCGCCGCCCTTGATCGTGCCGGAGAAGACTTTGAAGTCGCAGTCGGCCAGGAGGTCGCTGACGTTGACTAGCTCTAGGCCGTAGCGGGTGTCGGGGCGATCGCAGCCATAGCGCTCCATCGAATCTTTATAAGTGAGGCGCGGAAAAGGCCGGGGCAGGTCGATGCCCTTGACTGCCTTGAACACCTGGCAAATTAGGGCTTCGTTGAGGTCAAGGATTTCCGCCTCGGACATGAAGCTCATTTCCATATCGAGCTGGGTGAACTCGGGCTGGCGATCGGCGCGCAGGTCTTCGTCGCGGAAGCAGCGGGCGATTTGGTAGTAGCGATCGCAGCCCGACACCATCAGCAACTGCTTGAACAGCTGGGGCGACTGGGGCAGGGCAAACCATTCGCCCAGGTTGACCCGCGAGGGCACGATGAAATCCCTTGCGCCTTCGGGGGTGGATTTGTTGAGAATCGGCGTCTCCACCTCCATAAAGCCCTCTTGATCTTCAAGGAAGCGACGGATGGTCTTGACCACAGCATGGCGGGTGCGCAGGTTTTGGGCCATGCGCTCCCGGCGCAGGTCCAAGTAGCGGTACTTCAGCCGCAGGTCTTCGCGGACGTTTTCTTCGGCATCGGCGGAGGAGACCTGGAACGGAAGCTGCTTGGTGACGCTGTTGAGCAGTTCGATGCTGTCGGCATAGATCTCGACTTCGCCCGTGGCCAAGCGGGGGTTGACCGCGCCGCCTTCGCGACCGCTGACGCGACCGGTGATTTTGGCGACGTACTCATTGCGCAGCTTGTCCGCCTGGGGGTAAGACTCGGGGGTGCGCTCGGGATCGCTGACGATTTGGACGATGCCCGCGCGATCGCGCAGGTCAATAAACACCACCCCGCCATGGTCCCGGCGACGATCCACCCAGCCAAACAGGGTCACGGTTTCGCCGATGTTCTGGGCGGTCAGTTCGCCGCAGTAATGGGTTCTCATGGGCTCGGGGGCTAGCTTGGATAATTTGGCAAAGACCTATTATCCAACATGGCCTGGGAATTGGTGCACCGGTTTGGGGCCAAGGGGGAAATCTGAACATCAACTCATCCGGGCAGGCGCACGGTAAAACTGGTGCCTTGGCCTTCCTTGCTGTCCACGGAGATCTCGCCTCGGTGGGCCTCCACACATTTGCGCACAATCGAGAGGCCCAAGCCCGTGCCTGGAATGGTGCCCACATTGGCCGCGCGGTGGAAGGAATCGAACAAGTAGGGCTGATCCTCCTTGGGGATGCCAATGCCGCGATCGCGAACGGACAGCTCTAGCAGCTCCCCATCCCAGCGAATATCACAGTCAATCGGCTGGCCTTCGGGGGAGTATTTAATGGCGTTAGAAAATAGGTTCGTGACAATTTGACGCAGCAGCCGTTCATCTAGCTGGCAAATCGGTTGCCCCGGCGGATAGCTCACCCGCAGGGGATGGGCATAGTCGTTCTGGGACTCGAAGGCATCCTGAATCTCCGGAAAGAGGTTTTGAAAAAAATCGACGACATCCACCGCTGCAGGGCTAAAGTTCAGCCGATCGGCTTCAGCCCGGTTGAGAAACAGCACATCATTGACCAGCTCGGTGAGGTGCTGAACCGATTTCTGAATTCGTTCAAAATGGGTAGAACGGCGCGGGGTATCCCACTGGGGACCATAGCGCTCCAGCAGCTCGGCGGAGGAACAAATAATCGTCAGCGGCGTGCGGTATTCGTGGGAAATCATGGAAATTACCCGCGATTTCAATTCGTTGAGTTCTCGCTCTTTTTCTAAGGATTTGAGCACTTCGGCTTCGGCAAGTTTGCGATCGTTAATGTCTTGCAAGACACCAATATCAAATTTCATTGCGCCTTTTTCATCATAGACCCCCGACACCGTCAGGGCCGCCCACTGGAGGCTTTGATCCTTACGAATAAAGCATTTCTCAATTGAGAAGGAGCTGATTTCTCCCGTCAATAGCCGTCGATAATAGATCAGATCTTCCTGGAGATAATGGGGATCTGTAATTTCTTGGAAGGTCATTTCCATCAGCTCTTGGCGGTCATAGCCCAGCAAATCGCAAAACTTTTGGTTGACTTCAATAAATTTTCCCTGGGGGCTGACCAAGCTGATGCCCACGGCGGCCTGCTCGACGATGGCCCGGAAGAGGGCCTGGCTGTTTTGCAGCTTGATTTCAGCCACCTTAAAATCAGTAACGTCACGGGCGGCGCTGACCAGAGCATAGACCTCGCCCTCGGGGTCGCTGCTGTCCGCATCCCTGGGGCCTGGGCCATCCGGGGAGCGGCGCAGGGGCACTTTGAGGATATCCAGGTGGCACTGGCGCTCCGCTGCCTGCCAGGAGTCTTCCACTTGGAGGGGCTGGCCCTGGTCAAAGACGAGCTGGTTCTGGCGGGCGGCCTGGGCAGCCTGCTCCGGCGAAAAGCAATCTGTGAGGTGTTTGCCTTCGACTTCAAGGCGATCGCCCCGCCCCACCGCTTCGACGAAGGCGCGGTTGCAATAGTCGATGCGCTGGCTGTCGCGGTTGATGACGTAGATCTGGTCGGGGATGGCATCGATGATGGCGCGGAGTTCAGCGGTGCGCTGGGCGATGCCCTGTTCCAGGGTTTGGTTTTGGGCAGAGATCTGCTGGAAGAGGCGATCGCAGGCCTGTTCCGCCTGGCGCTGTTCGGTGATGTCTTCCGCCACGCCGATGAAACGGTAGACTTCGCCATTGGCATTGCGCAGGGGGAAACTGCGATCGTGGATCCAGCGAATCTCTCCCTCGGGGGTTTGAATACGATATTCCAGATTGCCCTGGTCTGTTGCTGATTCTGGCCCTAATCCTGGCCCTAATCCTGGCCCTGGAGCTGAGTCTAAACCTTGGGCAGGGTCTGGGTTAAGGGGCAACTGGGAGGGGGAACAGAGCTGCCGGAGCGCCGCCTGGACATAGCCCCGATCCTCGGGGTGAATCGCCGCCTGGAGGGAGCTGGGATCGCTGTAGAGGCTATTGCAGGAGCGGCCCCATACCCTCTCATAGGAGGGGCTGACATAGAGCTGCTGGTTGGTGACGGGATCGTGAATCCAGAACACATCCCGCAGGGTCTGGGCGAGCTGCAAAAACTCGCGCTCGAAGCCAAACTGCTCCGCTGGGGAGACCTTTTCGTGGGTGACGTCCCGGAGCCAGCCATGGACGATTTGCTGGGAGTCAGGATCGGCCACGAGCTGCCAATGCAGCCAGCGATAGCTGCCATCCCGGTGGCGAAAGCGGTGCTGGAAGCTAGAGCCAAGCCGGTGGCCGAAGGGGCCGCCGAGGGCGGGGGCTGACCGGCCTCTGGCGCTAGCAGCGGGGCGCTGATTGATCAAGCTGTTGAGCTGCAAGAAGCTGCTTTGCAGATCCTGGGGATGGATCCAATGGCCCCAGTTTTGTCCTTCCAGCTCCTCCGGTCGCCAGCCCAGGGTTTGGATCCAGCTAAAACTGGCGCTCCGGAAGCAGCCATCACGGTTGAGGCTACAGAGCAGGTCCAGGGGCAAATGGAAAAACTGCTGGAGGCTGACCTGGGATTGGGAATATTGCTCGAAAGCCTGGGCCAGTGTTGGTGCAGGCGATCGCTGTGCGCTGAATCGCCCCATGCTGGAATCGCTCATTCAAATTACCCATTACCCAATTATCCCTCACCTTCCCCCGAGCCAAACTAGCGATCGGGATAGGCAATTTGCGTCAGCTCATCGAGCAGCAGCACTTCCTGTTCGCGATCGCCCAAGGCCCGAGCCAACAGCAAAGCGCGCTGGAAAAAGCTATTGGCGGCGACGGGGTTGCCCTGGGCGCTATAGAACGCCGCCAGGGAACGCACGGTCTCAAACTGCTGGCGCGGATCATTTTGGCTGCGGGCCACGGTTAAGCGTCGGTCGAGCAGGTCCAGGGCGCGGGTGTCGCGGCCCGCCTGGCTGTGGGCTGCCACCAAGCCATCAATGGCGCGGAACTCGTTGCTGTCGTCCCGGCTGCGCTGGGCCAGGCTGAGGGCTGCACCATAGGAGCCCACCGCATCGTCATAGAGACTGAGGGCGCGGTAGGAATCCCCCAAATGGTTGAGGGTCGTGGCCTGGGCCAGGGGATCGCGGCTGCGCTGGCGAAAGACCAGGGCCTGTTCTAGCTGTTTGACGGCGCGGCCATGCTGGCCCTGGCGGGCGGCGGCCAGGCCCAGATTGCTGAGGGAAATGCCCTGGCCATCAATATCGGCCACATCGCGGGCAATGCGCTCGGCCTCTTGGAAGCTGCG
>JAAUQQ010000257.1 GCA_012032745.1 Synechococcales cyanobacterium RM1_1_8 | reverse complement strand
GCCTGGTGCAATATGCCAGCAATCGTGCCCTCTGGGCCGATGAAGCGGTCCTGGCCCTTAATCTGGTCAACCGCTCCTGGGGCGAACTGGCTGGCCCCCTGGACTATGACCAGGGGGCACCGCTGCTGTATTTATGGGCGACGAAGCTGGCGATTGTGCTCTGGGGCAATCAGGAACTGGCCCTGCGGCTGGTGCCGTTGCTGGGCAGCTTGGTGGGCCTGGGGTTGTTCTATCAGCTAGCGCGGCAGTTTTTGGGCCCCTGGCGCTCGACCCTAGCCCTGGTGTGGTTTGGCTCCCTGCGCTATTTGCTCTACTACGCCACGGAGCTGAAGCAATATTCCACCGATGTGACCCTGGCGATCGCCTGTTTTTGCTGGTGCTGCGCCTGGGTCGGGGCAAGGACTTGGGTTGGCGCTGGGGGGCTTGGGGTGCTGGGGGGGAGCGATCGCCCTGTGGGCCTCCCATCCGGCGGTGTTTGTGCTGATGGGGGCGGGGGCGATGGTGGCCCTGCTCCAGGGGCGGGCGGGGCAGGGGGAGGCCTGGCGGCGGAGTCTGGTTAGTCTGGGCATTTGGGCCATGAGCTTTGGGGCCTGCTACTGGTTTACCCTGCGCAGTCTGACTGGCGATGAGAGTCTGGGGGAGTCCTGGCGCGAGGCCTTTCCCAGCCATCCGCTGGATCTGATCTGGCTGCTGGATGCCCTGGGCAAATTTTTTTACAAGCCCATGGGGTTCGAGGCGGTTTTTGATGGGATTGCGATCGCCTTTTTTATCCTGGGCTGCATCTCCTACTGCAAGCGTCAGCCCCGCAGCCTGGCCCTGTTGCTCTCCCCCCTGGGGGCGACGCTTCTGGCCAGTTTTTTGTACAAATATCCTTTTCGCAGCCGCCTGGTGCTGTTTTTGGCCCCCTTCTTGCTGATTGTCCTGGTGGAGGGGGCGGGCTATTTTTGGCAGCTCTGTCGCCCTCGGGGTGGCTGGAAATCCGCTCTGAGCAGCGCTGTCGCCCTGGCGATCATGGCTGCCATGGTCTATCAGCCCGTGGCCCGTGCCCTGAGGATTTTTGTCTTGCCAGAGGTCAATCAAAAGCAGGAAATTCGGGCGGTGTTGGCCCATATCATCGAGCAGCAGCAGCCCCAGGATTGGGTCTATGTGTTTCAGCGGGGCAAATACCAGTTTCTCTACTACGCCGATCGCCCCGGCTATCGGCCCCGGCATTTCATTGTGGGTGTGGATGATCTCGATCACATCGATGGCAAGGATCTTTCGGAGGAAGAAAAGCGGCGCTATCGGGCCGATCTGGATCAGCTGCGGGGGCGCGATCGCGTTTGGATTTTGTTTTCTCACACCGCCATGGGAGGAGAGCGGCGTTTCATTGAGGCCTATCTGGATGAAATGGGCCAAAAAATCGGCGAGTACCATCAAGTTGGGGCCTTTGCCTATCTCTATGATTTTTCTGCTGCCGCTACGGTTGCCCAGCCCTAATTGGGCTACGACTGTCCATCAGGTCTGGCTCTGTGGCTCTGTGCGAGAATGCACCGACTAGGCAAGTTTGCCCAATTCTGTTGCCTGTACTGGCTGCAATTCTCCCGTGGCGGCAACATTGTAAAACCAGTAGCGAGACTCATCGTTGTTGCTAACAGTCGCTCCAACGACTGGTTAGCTGGCTGCCTCACCGAGATCTTCAAATTACACCCCGTCGCTCTGCAATCACCGATCACCTCGCAAAAAGTTCAAAGCTGAAACCGGAAGTGTTGAAGCGATCGCATCTGAGCAATTGTCTCAAAATCTCGATCGTTATGAATCAAAAGTAAATCATTTTCCAAAGCAGCTTGAGCAATACAGCAATCAATCGGACTCCGAACCGTCAGCCCTTGACGACGCAAATCATAGAAAATCCACGCTGCTCCTTGCTAGGAATCATTGGTCAGTTCAACGTAGTCCTGAGTTTCGAGATAGGTGGAAAGAAGCGTCCACTCTTTTTCGTTCAAGCTCCCCTGAAGCAGTTCAAGCTGAGTGAACCGTGCCAGGAAAACATCACGATTATCAATCAGTGTTTCGAGTTTTTGACGGACTTGACCTGTGAGATCGCGAAAGACGCTGATCCAAACCGAGGTATCAATCAGCAGCATGGCGAGTCTCGCGCAAAGCCTTGTGGTCGAAATCCTCAGTGAATTGAATTTGCCCCGCGAGGTCAAGGAGGTTTTTCTTGCGGCGCGATCGCACGGATTCAAGTTGCGAATACGGTGAGGCTCATATCGCTCAAACCTTCGGTGAATGCGCTCTAGTCCCTCGGTCAGTTCTGACATTTCTCTTTTTCACCTTTTTCAGCCACATCGAAGCTACCAGGGAATTGCAACGTAAGCCAGCTAACGTTCCGGCTGAGCGGCTGCAAGTAACTTTTGCAACACAACCAAGATCTCCCGACAGTCCGCTCCAACCGGGTTGTTATGCCGCCGCTATTATCACAACTGGCTGATATACTCTAAAAGATTTGCTTCAGCTTTGAACCACTCGCCAGCCAATCTAATTTCGCTGAACTGTTTATGTAATGATTGTTCTAGTTCATGGGCTTCTTCTCGTCCTTCAACTTGCACTGACTTAATTAACTTCAACTCGGCTGGACTGGATGTTTGAAGTGCCTTCATTCTTTTTTCCAGATCCTTCGCCCGACCTATCTTAACTGCATTGCTATCTTTGTTGAGAATAAAATAAACAAAGTGAGCTTGATGAGCCAGCTTCTCACCATCAAGAGAAAGGGTTCTATTACCTGGAGTAACAATCTTAGTATTTGGACTTGCCCAAGTTTTAATCCATGCACATAACGCTTGAATAGTTAAAGACTTTTGCGCTCTTATCGCAACAACTTTCCCATCAATATTCAGCGTAAACTTCTTTGCGCCAGCTTTACCTCTAGAGGGAGGGTGAACAAAATCTTCATATGTGTTGATGTAGGTTTCTGTGTATGGGATTGAATCCTTGTATCGTGTAACTATGATTTCTTTCGTTTTAGTCACTCTTCTCGTTGCAGGGTGCTTCTTAGGGATGCCAAAACGCTTCACATCTTCTGTTGTAACTTCTACCCATCCCCAACCTTCATCTGGGTTGTTTGGATTTCTGTCAATGTAAATAACGTTTCCAAACCGCCTACCCATACATCCTCAAATAGCAGGTAAACTTCAACTGCCTTCTTAGCAATTGTGCCCCAACTTACTTTTGATTCCAACAGACAATCTTGCGGTTACTGCCTCAGCCGAGAACTTGGGGCATAACTTGTTAGTAGGCGGAAACTTTCCGTATAACGCCCCTCAGAGGCAGAATAGGCAGAAACTTTCTGCATATCTCCTAGACGATATTCCGAAACTTTCTGTACAACTCGCCCATTGGAGGAATAGACCGAAAAATTCCTGATATCGCCCGCCGGGAAAACCGCCCTAAAAAGCCCCTAAAGTAGCTCAAAGAGCAAATTCGCCCCAAATAACACATCCATCTTACTGAAGAAACCAATATTATTCAGCGGACAAAGCATTACATTTTGTTGCACCCTCAGCAGCATCCCAAAACCATCGAACCCCCAAGCCCTAATTGACCAACAAAACTCCCCCCACCCCCTAATGAAAGTAGAGAGCTAAGAGACGAGCGCCGGACCTTGGCACAGTCAGCCTAACAACGCCCCAAGCTCGCCAAAGGGCTATGTTCGATCGCCCCCAAAGCCTTAAGCCCAGCACGCTGCACCGCATCAAGACCCGTCACATGGGTGATATTCATACCCTCATAGGGCCGGGGCGGGGTCATCCGGCCCAGATATTGCGGCTCAAACTGCTCTGGGGCCGACGGATCATACAACTGCCACAGCTCAATCCAAGCCTCGCGATCGCCCGTAACTAAGTACCGGCCATCGGCACTAAACGAGACCGAACGAAACCCCCGACCATTGCCATAGATGGCGGGCGATCGCCGGATATACATCGGCTCTACCCCCCGACCTGCCAAGTCCCAGAAGTAGATTGTCTGGTCATCGCCAACACTGACCAAATAACTATCACAAGGGCTAAAGGCGATCGCCTTAACCCCCCAACGATGGTGCTTCCAACATTGTTCAGGCTCAGCCAGGCCGTCAGGATAGCGCCAAAGCAACAGATCCCCATTGTCATCGGCACTGGCGAGCCACTGGCCCCCGTGGCTAAAGGCGATCGCCCGAATCCGATGGGCCTGGGATTGGAGCCCAGCGCTGGCTTGGATAGCTCAGCTGGGTTGGAAGCAGCGGGGTTGGCCTCCAAATCCGCCAGATCCCACAACAGCACCCGTCGGCCATCACCGCCACTGGCCAGGGTTCGACCATCGGGGCTAAAGGCAATGGAGCGAATCCAATGGTTATGCCCTGGTCGCTGGGGCGAGCGACTCAGAGAAGGCCCCTGGCGAGAATCCCCCAGGGTATGGAGGTGAACGCCCGAACGCACATCCCACAGCCGAATGGTTTCATCATCCCCAGCGCTGGCCAAGGTCAGCCCCGAAGGAGAAAAGGCCACCGTACGCACCCAATAGCTGTGGCCCGTGAGGATTTGCAGGCAGTCCTGGGTGGCAATATTCCAGAGCCGCACGGTTTTGTCGTCGCTGGCACTGGCGAGAATTTTGCTTTCGGGGTGGTAGGCCAACTGCCAAATGCGGCCTTGGTGGCCCGACAGGGTGGCAACGGGTGGCCGCTGCTCTAGGCCGGAGACATCGGCCTGGGTTTCCCAGATGTGGAGCTGATGGCTGTCGCCGCCGCTGACGATCCAAGGAAGTCCAGCGCCGGTCTTGGGATTGGCGATAAAAACGGCGCTGCGGATGCTACTGGTATGGCCCCTGAGGCTGCGCAGCAGCGTTGCTTTTACCGGGGTATCTGGGGCAGGGCCATGGCTGTCGCCGTCAAGGTTCAGCTCCAATAGCCGAATGGTCTGGGCATCGTCGCCCCAGGCCAGCAGTGGCCGCCCTTGGCGCTGGCTCAAGGCAACGGCCCAGATGCGTCCCCAGCTAAGGGCCAGCTCCGGTTCTGCCCAGGGCCGGGCTTGGCCCCGCTGGAGATCCCAGAGGCGCAGTTGGCCGTCGTCGCCGCCGCTGGCCAGGAGTCTCCCCCCGGCGTCGATGGCGATGGCGCGGACCCGCTCGCAGTGGTCTTTGAGGCTCGGCTCCTGCGGGACAAAGCGATCGCCCTGGGCCGTGGGACGAAGCTGCCAGCGCTGGACCGTGCCATCGTCGCTGCTGCTGACCAGGCGATCGCCCTGGGGGCTAAAGGCCAGGGCACGCACCCAGCCCTGGTGTTTCTGCTTGAGGGCACCCAGCAAAAATGCTTCTGGGGGAAGCTGGGGGGGCTGGGGCGCAGTGGCACGAATTTTTTCAAAGTCCCAGAGGCGGATCAGGTGGTCATCGCCCCCCGTGGCCAGCCATTTGCCGTCGTCGCTAAAGGCGATCGCCCGAACGCAGAGGCTGGGCGATGGGGCAGCGTCGGCGTCCGCTAGGTGAGGCAGGGTGATCCAGGGCTGGGTGCTGCTCAGACGCGATCGCTGCTCCAGGCGATAGATCCAAACCTGGCTGCCGCTGCTCCAGGCGATGTAGTCACTGCCTCGGGCGATCGCCAGGGATCTAACCCAGTCATCACAGAGGTATTCGTAGGTCAGCAGTGGGCTCTGGTGGGACTGAATCTCGGGCCTCAGCTCCCAGAGGCGAAAGTAATTGTCATCGCCCCCCGTGGCTAGCCAGCGCCCATCGTCACTAAAGGCCAGGGTTTCGACCCAGCTTTGATGTCCCTGCCAGTCCAGGAGTTTTTGCCCTTCGGGAAGCTTCCACAGGTGAACCCGACCGTTGCTGTCTCCGGCGGCTAACAGGGTTGGACCGGTCTCGGCCCCGGCCCTGGGATGGTTGAACGCCAGGGTAAAGACATCCCCGAGATTTTCGAGGAAATTTGCCCGATCGATCGCACAGTCCTGGAAGCTAAAGCGCTCGGGCTGCACATCTCTGAACGAGGCTTGCCAAATGGGCAGCCGCGAAAAGTCCGCCGGAGTTGCTTCGTCCACCCTGGGGGAATAGTCCTGTTGCAGCTCCGCAAAGAGGCTCAGCAAGTTGCCGCCAAAGTAGCCCGCCTGGCCCCCGGCCTGCTCGCGCCGCTGTTTGAGCTGTCTTTCCAGAATGGCTTTGAGGCTGGCAAAGCTGCCAGCGCGGCTGAGTAGCTTTTCGTAAATGGGGCGCAGGATGGCCTGTTTTTGCTCCTGCTGAAGATGCTCTTCCCCGTCGGCCTTGACCAGGCAGTAGCGATTAAAGCAGTCTTGTTCTTGGGGGGCGGCTGGCCTTCCTTGGACCTGTTTCTCGTCCGGTTTTCCGTCCGGTTTTTCGCTCTGCTCCCCTCGGCTGGAGTCCCCTGGAAGCTCAACGGCGCGGGGCGGCTCCAGGGGGATCAGCTCATCGACGATGCGATTGATCAAGCGGTTGGTGGCAAATTCTAAGACGACGGGCTGGAGACCATAGCGCCCTGCGTTATCTTCAGGGGGTTCAACCAGGGAGCAGCGCTCTAGGGAGCGCAGGGTATAGACCAAATCTGCCCGGCGTGTGCCGTCAAAGATATCGGCCTGCAAGGTCTCCAAGCTGACTGGACGACGGTTGATGGCCAACCAGCCCATGACCTCCAATTCAGCGGGCTGCAAGCGGACAAACTGCGGTTTTAGGGCGCTTTTTTGTTCATCGTAAATCAACTTTCCAGCGCTGAGAAACTGGGCGACATTGCCATCAAAAAATTCATTAATGGTAGTTGCCGCCACCTTAAGCCACAGTGGATTGCCGCGATATAAATCAATCAGCTTGTCCATAGATTGCTCCTCGGTCACCCATTTCCCTTTGGAGATCTCTTTGGTTTGGAGCAGGGTGCGGGCATCCTCAGATTTAAGCCCTTTCAGTTGTAATATTTTTACATTCAGGGCTTGGTTAACACCCAGGCTGCGGGGTTTTTCGCGGCTCGTCAGAAGGAGACAACTCTGGTGCTGAACCGTGGCGATTCGGAGTAGGAGCTCGTCATAGCCTTTGTAGACATCGGCATATTTTCCCGGTTTTTCTGTCCCAAAAACACCTTCATAACCATCTAAAAAAATTAAATATCGATCCGCTTTGAGAATGCATATCAAGTCATCAATAGCTGCCCTTAATTCATCTTTTTTGTAAATTGCTGTTTTCTTAACACTATCTGGTTCACTTTCCTGATGCTCAAACCAATGCTCGTCCTGCGGTGTTGTTCCCTTGAGCTGACTTAAAATTTTCCTCACGCATTGTAATGGCCCTAGTCCATCGCCCAAATAAACTCCAATTACGCTACAAAATTCTGCCTCTGGATCGCTG